>CALQKQ020000006.1 GCA_943331195.2 Akkermansia muciniphila
CTCCAAATAGTGCGCCATTTCCAACGCAATCGCCCCACCCCCCAGCACCACAAACGATTCCGGCACCTCCGCAGCGTCCAATAAATCATCGCTCGTCCACACCCCCGCCTCCCGCAGCCCCGCCACCTCCGGCCACGCCACCACCGACCCCGTCGCGATCAGCGCCGTCTTCATGCCCACCCGCAACTCCCCGCCCCCCTCGCGCAGGCTCACCCCTAACTCATTCGGCCCCACAAAACGCGCCGTCCCCCGCAGCAACGTAAAACGCCCATCCCCTAACTGCCCCGCCCGGTAGTCGGCAAACTCCCCAATCACCTCCCGCTTGCGCCGACGCAGCGCCGCCACATCCACCCCCCCCCACCCCGCCCGCACCCCAAAGCGCCCCGCCCCGCGCACCTGCAAGGCCACATTCGCCGTCGCGATCAAGGTCTTGCTCGGCATGCAGCCCCGCAAAATACACAGCCCCCCTAACTCTTCAGCCCCATCGATCACCACCGTGCGCAAACCCAAGCCCGCCGCCGTCCGCGCCGCCGCATACCCCGCACTCCCCCCCCCGATCACCGCAAAGTCATACTCCTCCATCCGTCCCTCGGTAGCTGCTGTCGTCATCCCTCCACCCTCCGCCATCCCCCTTCCCTGGAAACCGAAAATCGCGCCAACTCCACCCCCGCGCCCGCCGCTTCCCTCACCCCTCCGCCTTGCGCCGCCGCCCTGACCCTCTACTATCCCAGCTCCATGGCAGACGACGGGCTCACCCCAATGATGCGGCAATACCAAGCGATGCGGCGCTCGCTGCCCGACGACGTGCTCCTGTTCTACCGCCTCGGCGACTTCTACGAAATGTTTTTCGAAGACGCCATCATCGCCGCCGCCATCCTCAACCTCACCCTCACCAAACGCCACGCCATCCCCATGTGCGGCGTCCCCTACCACGCCGCCGACGGCTACATCCAACGCCTCATCCGCGAAGGCAAACGCGTCGCCATCGCCGAACAAACCAGCGAACCCATCCCCGGCAAACTCGTCGATCGCGAAATCGCCCAAATCATCACCGCCGGCACGGTCATGGACCTCAACATGCTCGAAAGCCGCCGCAATAACTTCCTCGCCGCCGTTTGGCGCGAAAAAGCCCGCTCCGGCCTCGCCTACCTCGACCACACCACCGGCGAATTCCACGTCGCCGAATTCCCCGACCTCCCCGCCCTCCTCGAAGCCCTCGCCCTCATCGCCCCCGCCGAAACCCTCGTCGCCGAAGACCAACTCCCCCTCTTCACTTCCCTCAAAAACGCCGTCCCCCTCGAGTCCTACCCCTTCCTCTTCGACCAAGCCCGCCACAGCCTCCTCGCCCATTTCAAAGTCCACTCCCTCGATGGCTTCGGCTGCGCCAACATGCAGCCCGCCCTCTGCGCCGCCGGCGGCCTCCTCCACTACCTCAAAGACGTCCTCCGCCGCAAAGTCGACCACCTCCGCCGCCTCCGCGTCGCCAACCACAACGCCTCCGTCCTCATCGACGCCGCCAGCCGCTCCAACCTCGACCTCGTCCACTCCCGCGGCGGCTCCGAACACACCCTCCTCCACGCCATGGACCGCACCGCCACCCCCATGGGTGCCCGCCGCCTCCGCGAATGGATCCTCCAACCCCAACGCCAACTCGCCCCCCTCATCGAGCGCCAAGACCTCGTTAGCGCCCTCATCGACGACCCTTTCCTCCTCGCTAAACTCCGCCAAAGCCTCAAAACCATCCGCGACGTCGAACGCACCCTCGCCCGCCTCGGCCAAGCCGGGGGCAACGCCCGCGACCTCCAAACCCTCGCCTCCTCCCTCGAAGAAGTCCCCGCCCTCCGCTCCCTCCTCGAATCCCTCGCCCCCTCCCCGCCCCTCGCCGCCGCCCTCCTCCCTCGCCTCCGCTCCTTCCCCGAACTCTCCGCCATGGTCCGCGACGCCCTCGCCGACGAACCCCCCGCCACCCTCAAAGACGGCGGCATCTTCCGCCCCGGCTACCACCCCGCCCTCGACGAACTCCGCGCCGCCTCCACCAGCGGCAAACAATGGATCGCCGACCTCCAAACCTCCGAAATCGCCCGCACCGGCATCAAATCCCTCAAGGTCAAATTCAACGCCGTCTTCGGCTACTTCATCGAAATCACCCGCTCCAACTTAGATAGCGTTCCCCCAGACTACCTCCGAAAACAAACCACCGTCAACGCCGAGCGCTACATCACCCCCGCCCTCAAAGAAGTCGAAGATAAAATCCTCGGCGCCGACGAGCGCGCCAAACGTCTCGAATACGAAGCCTTCCTCACCCTCCGCGCCCAGGCCCTCACGGAAATCGACGCCATCCAAGACACCGCCGACGCCCTCGCCATCCTCGACGTCATCGCCTGCTTCGCCGAATCCGCCCGCCTCTTCCACTACTGCCGCCCCCTCCTCAACCAGTCCCGCACCCTCTACATCAAGGACGGTCGCCACCCCGTCCTCGACCAAAATCTCACCGAAGAAAAATTCGTCCCTAACGACGTCCTCCTCGAACCCGCCGAAAACCGCCTCCTCATCCTCACCGGCCCCAACATGGCCGGCAAAAGCACCTACCTCCGCCAAGTCGCCCTCCTCACCCTCATGGCCCAAACCGGCAGCTTCATCCCCGCTAGCTCCGCCGAAATCGGCCTCGTCGACCGCATCTTCACCCGCGTCGGCGCCAGCGACGACCTCTCCCGCGGCCAGTCCACCTTCATGGTCGAAATGCACGAAACCGCCGCCATCCTCAACAACGCCACCGAACACAGCCTCGTCATCCTCGACGAAATCGGCCGCGGCACCGCCACCTTCGACGGCCTCTCCATCGCCTGGAGCGTCGCCGAATACCTCCACGACTCCCTCGGCTGCCGCACCCTCTTCGCCACCCACTACCACGAACTCACCGCCCTCGCCAACCGCCGCCCCGCCGTGCAAAATTGCAGCGTCGCCGTCCGCGAATGGAACGACCGCATCATCTTCCTCCGCAAAATCATCCCCGGCCCCGCCGACAAAAGCTACGGCATCCAAGTCGCCCGCCTCGCCGGCTTGCCCCAAGAAATCCTCGACCGCGCCAAGGCGATCCTCATGACCCTCGAAGCCAACGCCACCGCCCCCGAACAAGACGCCCCTCCCGGCGCCGCGCCCCAATCCCCCAAAGCCCCCAAGGCCAAACGCTCCGCCGCCGCCATCGACGGCCCCGATACCCTCCAGCCCCAGCTAGACCTCTCCTAGCATACCGCTCAACCCCATCCCCCATGCCCTCCCGCTTCCATACCAGCACGCTACTCGCCGCTAGCGCGGAAGCCCTCTTCGACTTCCACGCCGATCCCCACAATCTCACCAAGGTGATGCCTCCAACCCTAACCCTCGTCTCCCTAAAGACCGAGGGCCCGGCCCAAGCAGGACGCCTCATCGAATTGCATTGCCGCGATTGGTGGGTCATTCCCCTGCACTGGACTTGCCGTTGGAAAACCGTGCAGCGTCCCCATCTCCTCGTCGACGAAATCGTCAAAGGCCCCTTCGTACGCTTTGAACACGAACATCGCTTTGACCCCCAAGGCCCCGACCAGTGCCTCATGCACGACACCGTCACCTATCAATGGGGGCGCTCCTGGTGGGGACAACTCATCTCCGAAACCGCCGTGCGCCTCTATTTAACCGTGCTCTTCAAGTACCGGCACTACCGCACCCGAACCTGGGCCGCCCAACAACCCGGCTCGCCGCCAGCCTAATGGACGTCGCCCGCAAACTGGAAATCCTCGCCGACGCCGCCAAATACGACGCCTCCTGCGCCAGCAGCGGGGCCGCCCGCAAAGACTCGCGCGGCAGCGCCGGAGTAGGCTCCACCGGCGGAGCCGGCATCTGCCATTCCTACACCCCCGATGGCCGCTGCGTTTCCCTGCTCAAGGTCCTCATGACCAACGCCTGCCTCTACGATTGCCACTACTGCATCAACCGCCGCTCCAGCAATGTCGCGCGCGCCCGCTTCACCCCCGCCGAGGTCGTCCAGCTGACCCTAGATTTCTACAAACGAAACTACATCGAAGGCCTATTCCTCAGCAGCGGCATCATCCGCAGCGCCGACCACACCATGGAACTCGTCATCGAGGTCGCCCGCCTGCTGCGCGAGGAACATCACTTTCGCGGCTATATTCATCTCAAAACCATTCCCGAAGCCTCCCCTTCCCTCATCGCCCTGGCGGGACGCTATGCCGATCGCATCAGCATCAACGTAGAACTCCCTAGCCAACAAAGCTTAGACACCCTAGCGCCAGAAAAAAATCTCGCCCGCACCGAGATCGCCATGGAGCACATCCGGGAAAAAATCGACGAGCGCTACGCCGAAAAACGCCCACCCGGCGCCCCCAAACCCCCGCCGTTTGCCACCGGCCAAAGCACCCAAATGCTAGTAGGGGCCGATGCCTCCACCGACGCCTCCATCCTCGGCTGCGCCAACAAGCTCTACACCGCGCACCGCCTCCGCCGCGTCTACTATTCCGCCTTCAGCCCCATCCCGCAACCCTCCTCCCTTTTACCACTCAAAGCGCCCCCCCTCATCCGGGAACACCGCCTCTATCAAGCCGATTGGCTGCTCCGCTTTTACGATTTCAAAGTCGAGGAAATCGCCAACCCTAGCGCCCCTCATCTCGATTTAGCCCTCGACCCCAAGCTCTCCTGGGCCCTGCGCAATCGCGAGTCCTTTCCCATCGATGTCAACCAAGCCCCCCGCGAAAGGCTCCTGCGCATCCCCGGCCTCGGCGTCCGCAACGTGGAACGCATCCTCAGCGCCCGCCGCTTCACCAGACTTCGCCTAACCGACCTGGTGCGCCTCCGCCTCCAGATGAAAAAGCTCCTGCCTTTCATCCTCACCGATGATCACCACCCCGCTAAACTTGGACTCGATAGCGATTCCCTGCGCGCCCGCTTCTTGCCCCCACCACAGCAACTCGAACTCACTTTCGACAGCCCGCCCACCCCAGGCCCCAGCGACTTCCTCTCCGTGCGCTCGGGAGAACTCTAAACCCCTCATGCGCTCCGTCGTCATCAAGCCCGAGTACCACGCTTGGCGAACCGCCGCCCGCCAATTGCTCGGACAAGGCCTCGCTCCCCAGGAGGTGCTGTGGACCGATGACCCCCAAGAAGCCTCGCTCTTCGCCGAACCCGAACCCGAGCCCGCCTCGGCCACCGCCCCGGCCGTCAAAGTGCCCACCGCCTTTCTCGACCTAGCCCGCCGCGCCGCCGCCCACACCGACCCCCAGCGCTGGGCCCTGCTCTACCGCCTGCTCTGGCGCCTCACTTTAGGCGGCGAACGGCACCTCCTCTCCCTGGCCACGGATCCCGAGGTGCGCCAGCTGCAAGACTGGAACAAATCCATCGGCCGCGACATCCACAAGATGCACGCCTTCGTGCGCTTCCGCAAAGTCGGCGTCGACGCCGCCACCCACCGCGAACAATTCGTCGCCTGGTTCGAGCCGGATTTCCGCATCGTGCGCCTCGCCGCCCCGTTCTTCGAAAAACGTTTTGCCGGCATGGATTGGTCGATCCTAACTCCCTACGAGTGCGCCCACTGGGACGGCCAACAGCTCCATTTCACGCCCGGAGTTCCCCGCTCCCAGGCGCCCGATGGCGATGTCCTCGACGACCTGTGGCGCACTTACTACAAAAACATCTTCAATCCCGCCCGAGTCAAAATCAACGCCATGCAGTCGGAGATGCCCAAGAAGTATTGGAAAAATCTCCCCGAAGCCCCCCTCATCGCCGACCTCATCGCCGAAAGTGCCGGGCGCGTCCAAAGCATGTTAGACACCCCCGAGCGGCCCGCCCTCCCGGCCCCCCATAACGCCTATCTCCAATCGCTCCGCGCCAGGGATCAGCCACCCCCCCCGCCCCCGGGCGAGGGAACCGGGTCCGGCTTGGAGTCATCGGAAGGACGTACCGCCTCGTGAGGAGAGAAAAACCGCGCGGGCCCCAGCCAGCGGGCCCCCTCGGCCCTGCTGGTTTCTGCTAGGGATAGAGCGCCGCCAACAAAAAGCCGCAGCCCCCAAGGCGGGAGCTGCGGCTGAAGCTTAGGGTCAACTTAGAGACCCGCGAGGAACGAATCGGCTTCGTCTTCGATGGAGTCGAGGCCTTCGGTCGTGGTGGTTTCGCCAGCTTCCTTGACGCGCATGTCGCGGTTGCGGAGGAAGCCGGTGCCGGCCGGGATGAGGTGGCCCATGATGACGTTTTCCTTGAAGCCGCGCAGCCAGTCGGCCTTGCCCAAGGTCGCGGCATCGGTGAGGACGCGCGTGGTGTCTTGGAAGGAGGCCGCCGAGATGAAGGAGTCAGTTTCCAAGGAAGCCTTGGTGATCCCCAGGAGGACGGGCTCGGCCTCGGAGGGCTTGCCGCCTTGTTCCAAGATCTTGGTGTTGGCTTCCTCGAAGGCGATCCGCTCCACCTGGTCGCCCCAGAGGAATTCGGTGTCGCCGGGATCGGTGATCTTCACCTTGCGCAGCATCTGGCGGATGATGATTTCGATGTGCTTGTCATTGATTTCCACGCCCTGGAGGCGGTAGACCTCCTGAACTTCGTTAACAAGGTGCTCCTGGAGCATGTGCGGCCCGAGGATGTCGAGGATTTCGTGGGGAACCACGGGACCTTCGGTGAGTTGGTCGCCCTTCTTCACCCGGTCGCCTTCAAAGGCGATGATGTGCTTGCCGCGGGGGACGAGGTGTTCTTCTTCGTCTCCGGTTTCTTCGTCGCGGACGATGACCTTGCGCTTGCCGCGAACCATGCCGCCGATGGCGACGACACCGTCGATTTTGGCGATCTCGGCGTGGTCCTTGGGTTTGCGAGCTTCAAAGAGTTCCGCGACGCGGGGCAAGCCCCCCGTGATGTCCTTGGCCTTGCTAACCTTGCGAGGAGTTTTCGCTAGGGTCGTACCCGCGGAGACCTTGTCGCCCTTCTTGACGGAAAGGAAGGCGCCCGCCGGAATCGAGTAGCTGGCGAGGACTTCCTTGGTTTTGCCGTCCACGATAACGATCTGCGGGTGGAGGTCTTCTTTGTGTTCCAAGACGATGGCACCTTCGCTGCCCTTTTCGCCGCCCTTGCCGAGGGTGATCCCTTGGATCATGTCGCGGAAATCGACGACCCCTTCGCGCTCCGTGATCACGGGCACGGAGTGGGGTTCCCAGGTGACCAGGGTTTCGCCCTTCTTGATGAGCGTGCCCTCAGCCTTGTAGATGACGGAACCGACCACCAACTTGTGGCCTTCGAGTTCGAGGCCGGAGTCGTCGTGGACGGAAACCGTGCCGTTCTTGGTGAGAACGATGTGGTTGCCATCGGTGCTCAAAACGGCGCGGAGGTCGTTGTAGCGAACCGTCCCGGAGTTTTTGACCTTGACGAT
The DNA here is from genome assembly GCA_943331195.2 of Akkermansia muciniphila. Classification (GTDB taxonomy): domain Bacteria; phylum Verrucomicrobiota; class Verrucomicrobiia; order Verrucomicrobiales; family V1-33; genus CAIZWU01. The sequence goes on from CALQKQ020000006.1 coordinate 7,397, forward strand.
CGGTTGCTTGAAGCTAGTGCCGGCGACCCCACCCACGTGGAAGGTACGCATGGTCAGCTGGGTGCCGGGTTCGCCAATCGACTGGGCGGCGACGATGCCGACGGCCTCGCCGATCTTGACTTCGAAGCCAGTGCCGAGGTGCAAGCCATAACAAAGCACGCAACAGCCGCGCTTGCTTTCGCAAGTGAGGACGGAGCGGATTTTGAGCTGCTCCACCCCGATCCTCATGAGGGAATCGGCCTGTTTTTCCGTGATGATGCTGTTAGCCTTGATGATGTTCTCCTTGGTGACCGGATCCTTGATGGTCTCGCAGGAAGCGCGGCCATAGATACGGGTCTTCAAGTCGACCACTTCTTCGTCCCCTTCATAAAGGGAGCCGACCGTGATACCGTTGGTCGTGCCGCAGTCGTGTTCGAAGACGATGACGTCTTGGGCCACGTCGACGAGCTTGCGCGTCATGTAGCCGGAGTCGGCGGTCTTGAGGGCGGTATCGGAGAGTCCCTTGCGAGCACCGTGGGTGGAGATGAAGTATTCCAAGACCGAGAGGCCTTCGCGGAAGTTAGCGGTGATGGGGCGCTCAATGATCTCGCCGGACGGCTTGGCCATGAGGCCGCGCATCCCGCCGAGCTGCTTGATCTGCTGCTTGTTGCCGCGCGCTCCGGAATCGACCATCATGAAGAGCGGATTGGCGTTCTTCTTGCCTTCGTTGAACTCGAGGGTGCGGAACAGGCTCTGCTGAATGTGGTCGCCCGCTTGGGTCCACAAGTCGATGATCATGTTGTGGCGCTCGCGGTCGGTGATGACCCCGCGCTTATATTGCTTGTCGAGTTCTTCGAGGCGGATGTAGGCCTTTTCGAGCTCGCCCTTTTTCTCGATCGGAATCACCATGTCCGTGATCCCGATGGAACAACCGGACTGGGTCGCGGCCTTGAAGCCGAGTTCCTTGAGTCGATCCAGCGCATAGACCGTCTCCTGGTGGCCGGCAGTTTGCCAGCAGCGCCAGATGATGTCGGAAAGCTGCTTTTTGCCGACGTTTTTGTTCACGAAGCCCATGGCCGGTGGCCAGATTTCGTTGAAGCGGACGCGGCCTGGGGTGGTTTCAACCACGGTGTCGGTCGGATTCCCAAAGATGGTGGTCTTGCCGCGGTCGGGGTTTTTGAAGCGGATCAACTGGTGGATTTCGACGGCGCCATCGTAGAGGGCGGCTTCGACTTCCGAGATCGTCTCAAAGAGCGGTTTGCGGGGAATGATCTCGCCTTTTTGCGGGGGCAGATTGCGGGTTTGCGTGAGGAAGTAAGCGCCTAGGGTAATGTCCTGAGAAGGCGTCGTCACCGGCTTGCCGCTGGAAGGCGAGAAGATGTTATTGGTGGCCAACATGAGGAGGCGAGCCTCCATTTGCGCTTCCACGGACAGAGGAACGTGAACCGCCATTTGGTCACCATCGAAGTCCGCGTTGTAGGCGGTACAAACGAGGGGGTGAACCCGGATGGCCTCGCCTTCGATGAGCACTGGCTCAAAGGCCTGGATGGACAGGCGGTGCAGCGTGGGCGCGCGGTTGAGGAGGACGGGATGGCCCTTGGTGACTTCCTCCAGGATGTCCCAGACTTCCGGAGTGCGGCGCTCAATCATCTTCTTGGCCGAGCGCACCGTGTGCACGTAGCCAAGTTCCTTGAGGCGGCGGATGATGAAGGGCTCGAAGAGCACCAAGGCCATCTTCTTAGGAAGACCGCACTGGTTGAGCTTCAATTCCGGCCCGATGACGATGACGGAACGACCGGAGTAGTCGACGCGTTTGCCGAGGAGGTTTTGCCGGAAGCGGCCGCCCTTGCCCTTGAGCATGTCGCTGAGGGACTTGAGCGGGCGGTTGCCAGCGCCCGTGACGGCGCGGCCGTGGCGGCCGTTGTCGAAGAGGGCATCGACGGCTTCTTGGAGCATGCGCTTTTCGTTGCGGATGATCACGTCAGGCGTTTTCAGCAGCAGGAGGTTCCGCAGGCGGTTGTTGCGGTTGATGACGCGACGATAGAGGTCGTTGAGGTCAGACGTGGCGAAGCGGCCGCCTTCGAGGGGCACCAAGGGACGCAGATCCGGTGGGATCACGGGAAGCACACGCATCACCATCCATTCGGGGCGGCTGTGGCTGCCGTGGAAACCTTGGGCCAGCTTGAGGCGCTTGGCCAACTTCTTGCGAGTTTGCTTGGAGCGGGTTTTCGTCATCGCTTCTTGCAACTCAACGATCTGCTCCGGCAGGTTGATGCTCGCGAGGAGGTCCTCGACGGCTTCAGCACCCATGGAAGCGACGAAAGCGTCTTCGCCGTATTGCTCCTCGGCTTCGCGGAACTCTACTTCGGTGAGGAGTTGCGCCTTAGTGAGCGGGGTGTTCTTGGGATCAATGACGACGTAGTCCTCATAATAAATGACGCGCTCCAATTGGCGGGCGGTCATGTCGAGGGCCAAGCCCAAGCGGCTCGGCATGCACTTGTAAAACCAAATGTGGGTCACCGGCACGGCCAATTCGATGTGGCCCATGCGCTCGCGGCGCACCCGCGAGAGGGTCACTTCCACGCCGCAGCGGTCGCAGACCACGCCCTTGTGCTTGATGCGTTTATATTTGCCACAGGAACATTCCCAGTCGCGGGTTGGTCCAAAGATGCGCTCGCAAAAGAGGCCGCCTTTTTCCGGTTTGAAGGTTCGGTAATTGATCGTTTCCGGATTCTTCACCTCGCCCCGGCTCCAACTTTGGATGGTGGGGGACGAAGCGACGGTGATGGCCACGTGGTCGAAGCCTTGGGGGCGGGCATCGCCGCCGAACAGTTCGCGCAGTTGGGTTTCAACGCTCATAGGAAATGGAAGTGGGAAGTGAAAAGAGGTAGGAAAGGAGGAAGCGGGGGACCGGCCGGTGAAGGGCGGCCCCCCGCGAAGAATTAGGCGCTCAGAGCGCTGATGCCGCCGCCGTCAGGACCGGCTTTGGAGTTGGCCACCTTGACGTCGAGGCCGAGGGACTGCATTTCCTTGATCAACACGTTGAAGGATTCCGGAGTGCCTGCTTCGAGGTTGTTGTCGCCCTTGACGATGCTTTCGTAGATGCGGGTTCGGCCGGCTACGTCGTCGGACTTCACGGTGAGCAATTCCTGGAGGGTGTAGGCCGCGCCGTAGGCCTCGAGGGCCCAGACTTCCATTTCCCCGAAGCGCTGCCCGCCGTACTGGGCCTTGCCGCCGAGAGGCTGCTGGGTCACCAAGCTGTAAGGACCCACCGCACGAGCGTGAATCTTGTCGGCGACCAAGTGATTCAACTTCATCATGTAGATGATGCCGACCACGACGTCCTGGTGGAACGGCTCGCCAGTGCGGCCGTCAAACAAGGACGACTTCCCGTTGAGGCCAATCCAGCTCATCGCGGTGGTCTCCTTGGCTTCTTTGAGGTAGCCCATGATCTTTTCTTCGGGAATCCCGTCGAAGACCGGAGTGGCCACCTTGAATCCGAGGGCGCGCGCGGCGACCCCGAGGTGGGTTTCCAAAACCTGTCCGACGTTCATGCGGCTAGGCACGCCCAGCGGGTTGAGCACGATGTCGACTGGAGTCCCGTCTTCGAGGAAGGGCATGTCTTCTTCGGGAACGATCTTGGCGACCACCCCCTTGTTGCCGTGGCGACCCGCCATCTTGTCCCCGACGGAGAGTTTCCGCTTAGAGGCGATGTAAACCTTGACCTGCTTGACGATGCCGTTGTCGGGCTCGTCGCCGGCTTCCACCTTGTCGAGGGCGCCTTCGCGTTCTTCTTCCAGCTCGACAAACTTCTGTTCGAAGCTGCCGATGATGTCGAAGATCTTGTTGCGGACCGGGCTCGGATCAATGTCGATGTGATCGTGGGCTTCGGCGACGCGGGCCAAGAGGGCCTTGGTGATTTTTTTGTTGGCGGGAACGAGGATTTCGCCGGTTTGCGCGTTGACCACGTCCAAGGGAATTTTCTCGCCGAGCAGGATATCCGCTAGCTTGTCGGTGAGGAGCTCGACCAATTCGGTGTGCTTGGTCTTGAATTCCTCTTCGATTTGCTTGGTTTGCTTGCGGCTTTCCGCAGCGCTCACCTTTTCCTTGGCGTTGTCTTTGCGGCTGGAAACGCGGACATCCATGATGATGCCAGTGCAGCCGGAGGGAACCCGCAGGGAGGTGTCTTTCACGTCCGCTGCCTTCTCGCCGAAGATGGCGCGCAAGAGGCGCTCTTCGGGGGCTAGCTCGGTTTCCGACTTGGGAGTGATCTTCCCTACCAAGATGTCGCCGGGTTTGACTTCGGCACCGATGCGCACCACGCCGTCGGCGCTGAGGTTGCGCAGCGCTTCCTCACCGACGTTAGGGATGTCCCGAGTGATTTCCTCAGGCCCCAACTTGGTGTCGCGGGCACCGACTTCGAATTCCTCAATGTGGATGGAGGTGTAAATGTCCTCCTTGACCACCTTCGAAGAAATCGTGATCGCATCTTCGAAGTTATAGCCATTCCACGACATGAAGGCCACCAGGACGTTGCGGCCCAAGGCGAGCTCGCCCTTGTCCGTGCAAGGACCATCGGCAAGGACGTCGCCGGCCTTCACCACATCGCCTTTGCGGACGAGCGGCTTTTGATTCATGCAGGTTCCCGCGTTCGAACGCATGAACTTGCGCAGCGGCAAGGACCACACCCCCTTGTCAGGATGGTGCTTCACGCAATAGGGATCGGCGAGGAATTCCGCTTCGGTGCAGGGCAGCTTGCCATCCTTGGTGATGATGATGACCTCCGCCGTAGCGGCGGCGACCTTGCCCTTACAGTCCTTCTCGGCCGTAATCACAGCGCGGGAATCGCGGGCGGCCTTGCCTTCAAGACCAGTGCCGATCAGAGGAGCTTCCGTAATCAAAAGCGGCACCCCTTGGCGCTGCATGTTCGATCCCATCAGCGCCCGGTTGGCGTCATCGTGCTCCAAGAAGGGAATCAAGCCCGCCGCAATGGAAACCAACTGCTTCGGACTCACATCCATGTAGGTGGCCTGCGGCGGGTCGACTTCGAGGAAGTCGCTGCGGAAACGCACCGTGATCTTCTTCGTGACGAACGAACCGTCCGCATTGAGCGGGTTGTTCGCCTGGGCGATCATGTGCGTTTCCTCTTGGTCCGCCGTGAGGTATTCCAGTTTGTCCTGGACGATCCCGTTGACGATCTTGCGATAGGGTGTCTCGATGAAACCGAAATCGTTGATGCGGGCGAAGGTCGACATCGAGTTGATCAGACCGATGTTCGGTCCTTCCGGCGTCTCGATGGGGCAAATGCGGCCGTAGTGGGAGGGATGGACGTCGCGGACTTCGAAGCCGGCGCGGTCGCGGTTGAGACCGCCTGGCCCGAGGGCGGAGAGGCGACGCTTGTGCGTCAATTCCGCCAGGGGATTGGTTTGGTCCATGAACTGGGAGAGCTGGGACCGACCGAAGAAGTCGCGCACCACGGCAGAAAGCGCCTTGGGATTGATCAACTTCTGGGGGGTCATGCCTTCCAGGTTGACGTCGAAGAGCGTCATGCGCTCCTTGACGAGGCGCTCGGTACGGGCCAAGCCAACGCGGCACTGGTTCGAAAGGAGTTCGCCCACGGCCCGGACGCGCCGGCTGCCCAAGTGGTCAATGTCGTCGAGAATGCCCTCGCCTTGGCGCAGCTTGAGGAGGTAGCGAATCGAAGCCACGAAGTCGGAAGGCAGCAAGACGCGCTCGTCTTCGTTGGCTTTGAGATTGAGCTTTTGATTGATTTTGTAGCGGCCGACCCGGGTCAAATCATACTTCTTGGGGTCGAAGAAGAGGCGCTTGAGCAAGGCGCGGGCGTTGGGGACGGTGGGGGGATCGCCCGGGCGAAGGCGACGGTAAATGTCCTTGAGGGCTTCTTCTTCGTCCTTGGCAGGGTCCTTTTTGAGGGACTTTAAGAGCAAGTCATCCGCCGAAACGGTGATGACCTTGGCGGTCTTTTGCCCCAGGGCCATGAGGGCCGAAATGATCCCAGGAGTGAGCGGCTCATAGGCCTTGGCGACCACGGTTTCATTGTCGACCACGTCGCTGAAGAGCACCTTGGAGCTGAGTTCCGCCTCGTCGAGGCTCGCCTTCAGCTTGAGGTCTTCAATGTGATAAAACTGCTTGATGATGTCCTCATCCTTGCCATAGCCGATAGCGCGCAAGAACGTGGTGGCGAGGAACTTGCGGCGGCGGCGGCGGCGATCCAAGTAAACGTAAAGCAAATCGTTGGTGTCAAATTGCACTTCCAGCCAGGATCCGCGGTCGGGAATGATGCGGAAACCGTGCAGTTGTTTGCCATTGAGGTGCAGATTCATCTCAAAGCAAATCCCGGGGGAACGGTGCAACTGGGACACCACGACGCGTTCCGCTCCGTTGATCGCGAACGTGCCGCGATCCGTCATCAGCGGCAGCTCGCCCATATAGACGCGCTCTTCCTTGGTGCCAGTCTCGTCCTTCAAGGTGAAGGTCACATAAAGCGGGGCGCTGTAGGTTTCGCCATCGCGCTGGGCCTGGTGGGCCGTCAGCTTGGGCTCGCCCACTTCATAGTGCGCAAAGTCCAAGACCACTTTGTTGTCATAGCTCTCAATCGGAAAGACCTCTTTGAAAACGGACTGCAAACCGATCACGATCCGTTTGTGCGCTGGAGTTTCCTTCTGGAGGAACTCGCGGTAGGAATTAAGCTGGACCTCGATGAGATTCGGGGGGTCGAGCACTTCCTTGATCTTGCCAAATTGGAGACGGTCTGACATAGTGGCGATGGAATGGGGGTTGAACGTGGGGAAAGCCGCTGTGGGGGAGGCGGAAAGGGACAAAAAGGGGGAAACGCGAAGAAGTATGAGGTTCCATCCCTAACTTTCTAGGGGCGGAACGCCATACTTGCGATACTATGAAAACTGAAGTCGGAACGGGCGGCGATTCAAACTTGGGCTGGGTCTGGAGAAGAGAGAGCCGGGCTACCGGTGGAGAACTCGGGAAAAAGGCTGGAAAGGTGCGGAAGCCTCAGAGTCCCGCGGCAGGGCGGAAAATCCGGTGCCCCTGAAAACAGGGGCACCGGAAAAGAGGAGTAATTTACTTGATTTCGACCTTGGCACCAGCGGATTCGATCTTCTTCTTGATCTCTTCGGCTTCGGCCTTGGGGATGCCGCTCTTGAGCACCTTGGGGGCGCCTTCCACGAGGGCCTTGGCTTCGGCCAAGCCGAGGCCGGCGACCGCGCCGCGGACTTCCTTAATGACGGCGATCTTGTTCGGGCCGCCTTCAACAAGGACGACGTCGAATTCAGTCTTTTCTTCGACCACTGCAGCGACCACGGGGCCACCGCCACCGGAAGGAGCTGCGGCGCTCACGCCCCACTTTTCTTCGAGGGCTTTGACGAGTTCGGAGGCCTCCAGGATGGTGAGGGCGCTCAGGTCGGTGATGATTTGTTCTAGGTTAGCCATAGGTTGGGGTCAGTGTCGCCGTGCTCCGGAGCCCCGGAAGGTTTGAGATGGACAGCCGTCCATCCGGCAAGGAACTGGGTTTTTAGGTTGTGATGTGGGTGGGTTGGGACTGCGCCCGCCGAGGCGGCCGCAAGAGGGTTTACGCTTCGGGAGCGGCAGGAGCTTCCTCCGCCGCTGGGGCGTCGGCGGCGGCTTCGTCTTCGGATGGGAGCGGGCCCGCGTCTTTCTCGGCCTTGGCGCGGATGGCGCGGGCGATCGAGGAACCAGGAGCGTTGATCACTCCCAAGAGGCTGGCGAGGAGGTCCTCGCGGCTGCCGACATCGGCCAAGGACTCCACCTTATCAGGGCTGAGCAGGGCCCCGTCGAGCACCGCGCTTTTGATAGCGGGCTTCTTGGTTTCCGTGCGGAACTTTTTCACGACCTGCGCCGCGCGGCAGACGTCGGCCTCGCCGAACACAATCGCGGTTTGGCCTTTCAGGTCGGCGTGCAAGGCTTCGGGGAAGCCGCGGCTGGCCCCAGCCGCTTTCACGTAGCTGTTCTTGGTGACGTGGAGATTCGAGCCGACCCCGCGAAGGCGCTTCCGGATCTCGTTGAACTGCGGCACAGTCATGCCAGTGTAGTCCACCAAAAGGACGTAGGGAGAAGTGTTGATCCGCGTAAGGAGCTGATCGACGATGACTTTTTTGTCAGGATTCATAGCAAAAGGGTATCCGTGGGAGGTTCAGGAGAGCAGGGCTCAGGCCTTGACGTATTTTGAGGAGTCGATGCCCACGGAGGGAGACATGGTGGCCGTGACGCTGATGGTTTCAATGTAGCGCCCCTTGGCGGTGGCGGGCTTGGCGCGCTGCACGGCTTCAATCACCGCCATGGCGTTTTCCGCCAGTTGGCTGACTTCGAAAGCGAGCTTGCCGACGGGGACGGAAATATTGCCGTTTTTGTCGAGCTTAAAGTCGACCCGACCTGCCTTGACCGCCTTGACGGCGCCGGCGGTGTCGTCGGTTACCGTGCCCGTCTTAGGGTTAGGCATGAGACCGCGTGGCCCCAGTTGGCGACCGAGTTTGCGGACTTCCGTCATGGCGTCGGGCGTAGCCACGGCGACGTCGAAGTCGAGGAAACCGCCTTGGATCTTCTGGATCATGTCTTCGTAGCCGACGTATTCCGCTCCAGCGTCGCGGGCCGCCTGGGCCGCAGCACCTTGGGCGAAGACCAAAACCGTCACCTTCTTGCCGGTGCCGTGTGGCAGCGGACAGGTGGCGCGGATCATCTGGTCCCCTTTTTTCGGATCGACGCCCATGTGCATGGAAATCGTCACCGATTGATTGAATTTGGGAGCCGGCAGCTTTTTGAGGAGCTCCATGGCTTCTTCAAAAACATAGGACTTGGTGGAATCCACCAATTTCTTGGCGGAGGTGTATCGTTTGGAGCGGTGCTGGGACATGTCAGAATGCAGTGCGAGCGGAAGAAGTCGGGAGAAAGCCTCGGGGCTCATCTAAGTCCACCGGTGAGTGGACTGGGAGAGGTGAGACTTCAGGACTTCATTTCCTCCTGCGGTCGTTGGGGGTTGGTAAAAGCGGCTGGCCTCGCCCGCAGAACCAATCTGCTGGCAGGAGGCGGCACCGCAAAAGGAGGGGCTCAGGCTTCGACTTCGATGCCCATCTGGCGAGCCGTGCCGGCGATGATGCGGTAGCCAGCTTCTGGGGAGTTGGCGTTGAGGTCGGGCATCTTCTGCTTGACCACCGCTTCCACCTGGGCGCGCGTCAGTTTGGCGACCTTTTCCTTGTGGGGAACCTTGGAGCCGGAAGCAATCCCTGCGGCCTTTTTCAAGAGCAAGCTGGCGGGAGGTTGCTTGGTGATGAAGCTAAAGGACTTGTCCTTATAGACCGTGATCACCACAGGGAGAATGTCGCCCGCAGCCTTTTGCGTCTGGGCGTTGAATTCCTTGCAGAACATCATGATGTTCACCCCAGCCTGACCAAGAGCAGGACCGACGGGAGGGGCAGGATTAGCAGCTCCGGCAGGAATTTGGAGCTTGATGGTTTTGATGATTTCTTTGGCCATGACTGGGAGAGGTGTAAAGTATTAAAAAGAAAAGGGGTGAAACGATTTCAGGTAGACGGGGGGCAGGGCAGTAGGGCAGTAAAGCAGCAGGGCAGCAAGGCAATAGAGGCGCTGAGAAATTAGGCCTTTTCCACCTGCCAGTATTCGAGATCGACCGGGGTGGAGCGGCCAAAAATGCTGACGGAGACGCGGAGTTTTCCTTTTTCGGGGTCGATCTCCTCGACAATCCCGGTTTGGGATTCGAACGGACCATCGGCCACCTTGACGGTGTCGCCCACTTCGAAGGCGATCTTCGGTTTGACGTGGTCTTCGCGCTCGCGGATTTGCAGCAGCATCTGCTCCACTTCTTTCGGGCGCATCGGCGTGGGTTTGTCCCGCGTCCCCGCGAAGTTGATCACCCCGACGGTGTCCTTGATAAAATACCAAGATTTGTCTACCAGGGCCCCGTTTTCCGTGAGCATCTGCATGTTCACCAGCAGGTAGCCCGGGAAAAATTTGCGCTTGGTTTCGCGCTTCAGCCCTTTGCGGACTTCGGAGACGCGCTCTTGAGGAAGCAGGACTTCAAAGACCAACTCCCCCATTTCTTCCGTCTGAATACGGCGAATGAGGTTGTCCCTCACCTTCTGTTCCTGTCCGGAAAGAACGTGAATGACATACCATTGATCTCTAGCTGCTGGAATCGCGCCCATGGAATCGAAAAAATGTAAACGTAGTGTGGAGTGGGCTCAGCCCGGCCCAAGCGGGCGGAGTAGAGCCAAAGGGCAAGCTCAGCGGCTGATCCCAAGGGTGAAAAGTTTCATCACGTACATCATGATGAAGTCCCAGCCCGCCACGTAGGCCCCGAGAATGACCAGGCCAACCACCACCACCAGGGTGGAATCGGTCAACTCCTTGTATTTTTTGAATCCCCGCTCCTTGGCGTCCCAGGGCCAGGTCGTTTTTCTGAGTTCGAGTCCGACTTCGGAAAAGAATTTGCGAATTGAGCCAATCATGAAGAGGGAGCGGCGAGAGGGGAGGAAAAGAATGGCAGGCCCAGTAGGACTCGAACCTACAACCAACGGTTTTGGAGACCGCTACTCTACCAATTGAGCTATGGACCTGGATGAAACCCGACTTTCGGCGGGCGGGGAACTTCGAGAAAGGAAGTGGACTTGTCAAGCGGAATCCCGAGGGCAAAAGCTGGCCCGAAGGATTTTTTGGTCCGAGACGAGGAAAGCAGGGCGGTGTTGCACGCCCTGCTTTCCCAACATCGGACCGGAGCGGCCCACCGCGACCTATTCGATGATGTCGCCGACGCGGCCGGCACCGACGGTGCGGCCCCCTTCGCGGATGGCGAAGCGCATGGTTTTTTCCAGGGCGATCGGGGTGATGAGCTCAACTTCCATTTGGATGTTGTCGCCGGGCATCACCATTTCCACGCCTTCGGGAAGCTTGATGCTGCCGGTCACGTCCGTGGTGCGCACGTAAAACTGAGGGCGATAGTTATTGAAGAAGGGGGTGTGGCGGCCGCCTTCATCCTTGGAGAGGACATAGACCTCAGCCATGAACTTGCGGTGAGGCTTCACCGAACCGGGCTTCGCCAGAACCTGGCCGCGCTCGATGTCGTCTTTCTTCACCCCGCGGAGGAGCACCCCCACGTTGTCGCCCGCCCGGCCTTCGTCGAGCAACTTGCGGAACATTTCGATGTCGGTAACGGTGGTCTTGACGGTGGGGCGGAAACCGATGATTTCGATTTCTTCCATCTTCTTGACGATCCCGCGCTCAACGCGGCCCGTGGCCACCGTGCCGCGACCTTCAATGGCGAACACGTCTTCCACAGGGAGGAGGAAGGGCTGGTCGATCGGGCGCTCTGGCAGCGGAATGTAGCTGTCCACGGCTTCCATCAACTTGAGGATGTTGGCTTTTTGTTCCGCATCGCCTTCGAGGGCCTTGAGGGCGGAACCCTTGATGATCGGGATGTCGTCGCCAGGGAATTCATACTGGGAAAGGAGATCGCGCACTTCCATTTCGACCAGGTCGAGGAGTTCGGCGTCGTCCACCATGTCCACTTTGTTCATGAACACCACCAGCGCGGGAACCCCGATCTGGCGGGCAAGCAAAATGTGCTCCCGGGTCTGCGGCATCGGGCCGTCAGCGGAGGAAACCACCAAAATGGCTCCGTCCATCTGCGCCGCGCCGGTGATCATGTTTTTCACATAGTCAGCGTGTCCTGGGCAGTCCACGTGAGCATAGTGACGCGCCTCGGTTTCATATTCCACGTGGGCGGTGTTGATGGTGATGCCGCGGGCTTTTTCTTCGGGAGCGGCGTCGATGTCCGCATAGCCTTTCGCCTGGGCGAAACCTTTCTCCGCCAGCGTCGTGGTGATCGCGGCAGTCAGGGTAGTTTTGCCGTGGTCAACGTGTCCGATAGTGCCGACGTTGACGTGAGGTTTGGTTCTGGCGAATAATTCCTTGGCCATGGTGGTCGTTTAGGGTAGGTGGTGGATTGGGAGTGACTGAAGAAATGGAGCTTGTGATGGGGATTGAACCCATGACCTCTTCCTTACCAAGGAAGTGCTCTACCACTGAGCTACACAAGCAAATAGGTTATTCCGCAGAGACGAAACAACACCGCAATATGAGTCCTTGTTGCCAAGGGCGGACATATTCCGGTGCCGGGTCCTGCACGCTTCAGGGCTTTGGCCTCGCACCTCGGATTGCTGATTCCTGTCGATTGACAGGGCGACCGGGCAATTCCGCTCAATGTGAGACCGCTTCCGCAAAGCGTCGGTGACACTAGACGCGCCGCCCCCGCTGTCAAAGGCATTTTTTGCTTTCCTGTGCGTTTTCCCGGACTCCACCGACCTCAGCACCCCCTCTTTCTGAGGCCCGAGCGCTTTTCCCTGGGGCCCGGCGCCGCCATAGCAAAGCCCCGCCGGTTTTCCAGCGGGGCTTGGGTGAACGTCGCGCGGCAGTGCGTTTTAGTTGGCGCGGCCCAGGTAGCTGCCGTCTTCCGTTTTCACGCTAATCTTTTCCCCGGGATTGATGAAGAGGGGCACGCCCACCACCAAGCCAGTCTGCATGACCGCCGATTTGTAGACGTTGTTGGCCGAATCTCCCTTCACGCCCTCGGGGGCTTCGGCCACGACCATGACCATGGAAGCCGGCAGCTCAATGGTGGCGGGGATGTCGTCGGTGAAGACCACCAAATACTTCTGGCCTTCAATGAGGTAATTCTTCACCCCAGAAATCATCTCTTCGCTGAGGGCGACGTCGTCGTAGGTCTCCATGTGGAGGAAATGGTAGCCGCCGCTGTCTTTGTAGCTGTATTCGTAATCCTCCTTCGTGAGGTTGACGCTGTCGAGCGACTCGTTAGAAGTCATGCGCAGATTGTGCACCCGGCCCGTGCCGATGCTTTTGATGGACATTTGGACGTAGGACGCCATGCGAGGAGGCGTCTTGAGCTCGGTGCCCGTGACGAGGCAGACGTCGCCGTTATAACGGACGGCGTGCCCTTTGCGAAGATTGATGACCGGTGTGGATGCCATAGGAGCCGGCAAATTAGACGGACATTGCCGCCATTGCCAACCCTGATTTCGATAATTCAGGCGATTCCACCTAAATCCTATAGGGAATTAGGAGAATTCGCTTGCCGACGGCTCCCGACACCTTTAGCCTTCCCCCCTTTCCGCCATGTCGTCCATCCGTTCCTACCATGTCAGCTTGCTCCAGCAGTTGGAGTCTGAAGCCATTTACGTGCTCCGCGAGACGGCGGCGCAATTCCGCAATCCCGCCCTGCTCTTTTCGGGGGGGAAGGACTCCATTGTGATGGCCTGGCTGGCCCGCAAGGCGTTTCACCCCGCCGGCTTGCCCTTCACCTTGCTCCACGTCGACACCGGGCACAACTTTCCCGAAACCCTTAGCTACCGCGATACCTTCGTGGAGCAAATCGGGGCCCGCCTTCTGGTCGCCAGCGTGCAAGACAGCATCGACCAGGGCCGCGCCGTCGAGGAACGGGGCCACCGCGCCAGCCGGAACAAGCTGCAGACCGTGACCTTGCTGGACGCCATTGCCGAGCAAAAATTCGATGCCTGCCTGGGCGGAGGTCGCCGCGACGAGGAAAAGGCGCGGGCCAAGGAGCGCTTTTTCAGCCACCGCAATGACTTCGGCCAGTGGGATCCGAAAAACCAGCGCCCCGAATTATGGAACCTCTTCAATGGGCGCATGCACCAAGGCGAGCAATTCCGCGTTTTCCCCCTATCGAACTGGACCGAAATGGATGTCTGGCTCTACATCCGCCAGGAAAACATCCCGCTCCCCTCGCTCTACTTTAGCCACCAGCGCCGCGTCTTTCAGCGCGATGGCTCCTGGCTGGATGCCGAAACCGGTTTTGCCCAGCCGCAAACCGAAGAGCCCATTTTGGAAAAGACGATGCGTTTTCGCACCATCGGCGACGTGACGTGCACCGGCGCGGTGGAGTCGCCCGCCGCCACCCTCGACGACATCATCGCCGAGGTCGCCGCCGCCCGCCAAACCGAGCGCGGCACCCGCGCCGACGACCAGCGCAGCGAGAGCGCCATGGAGGACCGCAAGAAAGAAGGCTACTTCTGAGCCATCCCCCCTCCCCTGCCCCCTTCTTTTATCCCCACTTTTCCATCGCATGGACCTCCTACGCTTCACCACTGCCGGTTCGGTTGACGACGGCAAATCGACCCTGATTGGCCGCCTGCTCTACGATTCCAAGTCCATCTTCGAGGACCAGTTGGAAGCGGTCGAGCGCTTTTCCCGCAAGCGCGGCGACCAACACGTCGACCTCGCCCTCCTCACCGACGGCCTGCGCGCCGAGCGCGAACAGGGCATTACCATCGACGTGGCCTATCGCTACTTCGCCACGCCCCGGCGCAAATTCATCATCGCCGACACCCCCGGCCACATCCAGTACACCCGAAACATGGTCACCGGTGCCAGCACCGCGAACCTGGCCATCATTTTGATCGACGCCCGCAAGGGAGTCATTGAGCAAACCTGTCGCCATGCCTTCCTCGCCAACCTGCTGCGCATCCAGCACGTCGTCGTGGCCGTCAACAAAATGGACTTGGTGGACTTTGCCGAGGAGCGCTTTGAGGAGATCAAAGAAGCCTTCACCAGCTTCGCCAGCCGCCTGGACAACCTGGTCGAGATGACCTTCATCCCCATCAGCGCGTTGCAAGGCGACAACGTCGTCGACAAGTCCACCCAGATGCCTTGGTATCAGGGCCCCACCCTACTCTACCACCTGGAAACCGTCTACGTAGGCACCACCGAAAACCACGTCGAAGCCCGCTTTCCCGTCCAATGGGTGATCCGCCCGCACAGCGACCAATGGCACGATTTCCGCGGCTTCAGCGGCCGCGTCGCCGGCGGAGTCTTCAAACCCGGCGACGCCGTGACCGTGCTCCCGAGCGGCTTTCAAAGCAAAATCAAGGAAATCCACACCGCCGACGGGCCGCTCGAGGAAGCCTACAGCCCCCTTTCTGTCAGCTTGCTCCTGGAAGACGAAATCGACACCAGCCGCGGCGACATGATCGTGAAGTCGAACAACCCTCCGCAGATGGGTCAGGACATCGAAGCCATGATCTGCTGGTTTGGCGAGAAACCGATGTCCCCGCGCGGGCGCTACGTGCTGCGCCATACCACCCGCGAAGTGCAGGCCGTCATCAAGGAGGTGCGCTATAAGGTCAACATCAACACTCTCCATAAAATCGAGGACGATTTAGAGTTCCACATGAACGACATCGGCCGCATTTCCCTGCGCACCAGCGCCCCCGTGATTTACGATTCCTATGCCAAAAACCGCATCACCGGAAGCTTCATCCTCATCGATGCCGGCAGCAACGAGACCGTCGCTGCCGGGATGATCCGCGGCTAACCACCCCGCCTTGCCCAAGGCCTCTCAGCTCGGGCTTTCCGCCCGGTAGGCCCGCGCTAGGAGAGTGACCGGGTGGGCGACGCTCTGGCAGGGATGGCCCGGAGCGGCGGCGAGGCCGTTTTGCAATTGGAGGTGGCAGCCCGGATTGGCCGTCGCCACCGTCGGGGCCCCGGTGTTGGCCAAGTGGTCCAACTTGCGCTGGAGGAGCTTGGCGGACTGTTCCGGCTGCGTGATGTTATAAATGCCAGCGCTGCCGCAGCACCAGGTTGACTCCGTCAATTCCTCTAAAACCAAGCCGGGGATGAGGCGGAGCAGATCGCGCGGCTGGCGGGTGATCTTTTGGCCGTGGCAGAGGTGGCAGGATTCGTGATAGGTGACCCGGCTTTCGCCGCAGCCTGCGGTCGGTGGACGACAGCCCGTGGCCAGGAGAAACTGGTGAATGTCCTGCACCTTGGCGTCCCAGGCCCGCGCCCGAGCCGCGTAGGCGGGGTCCTCGGCGAGGAGGTGGGCGTATTTCTTCAGGTGTGATCCGCAGCCGCCCGCGTTGGTGATGAGAGCGTCGAGCTCGTCCACCGGGAAGAGATCCAGTTGGCGGCGCGCCAACTCCCGGGCGGCTGCCAGGTCGCCATTGTGAGCATGGAGCGAGCCGCAGCAAGGCTGCACCGGAGGCGTGAAGACCTCGCAGCCATTGGCCAACAAAACGTCGACCGTGTCCCGGTTAATGTCAGGAAAAACAAGGTCTTGCACGCAGCCAGTGAGGAGGGCCACCCGGCGCAAGGTCGCCCCCACAGGCCGCTCCTGCGGGCTGATCAAGTCCGAGGAAAAGGCCGCCGCGATGGTCGGCGTTTGGGGTTCCAGCCGCTGCAGCGAAGCCGGCAGAAGCCGGAGCAAGCCAGACTTTCGCACCGCCGCCTCGGCCCCCGATCGCTGGTAAAGCCGCAGCCCTTGCCCCACCGCGCGCAGCAGGCCGGGCTTCAAAAACAGGTGCCGCAACGTCAGCCAGCGCCAAAAACTGCGCTGCGGCGTCGCCGCGCTGCCCACCCGCTCCACCTCGGCCCGCGCCGTTTCAAACAAGCTGCCGTAATCCACCCCCGCCGGACAGGCGCTCTCGCAGGCCAGGCAGCCTAGGCAATAATACATTTCCTCCGCGAAGGCCCGGCTAGCCTGAAGGTCGCCATCGGCCACCGCTCGCATCAAGGCAATCCGGCCCCGCGGGCTGTGCCGCTCGCGCTTGGTTTCGTCGTAGGTGGGGCAAGTGGGCAGGCACATGCCGCAGTGCATGCACTGCTGCAGCACGGCGTAATCCAAGGTAGCCAGCAAAGAAGGAGAAGCAGACATGGGACGGAAATCTAGCAGCTAGTCGGACAAGGAGTTCCCCAGCGCCGCTCAGGGAGGAGTCGGAAAATCGAAAATCTTGCCGGGATTGAAACGGTGTTCCGGATCGAGGGCCTGCTTGATGGCGCGCAGCAAAGCCATGCTGCCCTCGTCAAATTGCCGCGGCAAAAAGGCTTTCTTGGCCAGGCCAACGCCATGCTCTCCCGTGATCGTGCCCCCAAGGCGGAGAGTCTCATCGACAATCTCGCCCAGGGCCAATTCCACCCGGTGCATTTCATCAGCATCGCGCTCATCAGTTAGGAATGTCGGGTGCAAATTCCCATCCCCCATGTGCCCAAAGGTCCCCACTAACAGCGAATGGCGCCGCGCCGTTTCCGCCACAAAG
>CALQKQ020000007.1 GCA_943331195.2 Akkermansia muciniphila
CGGCGAGGGTGCGGCCGTCTTTGAGTTTGAGGGTGGTTTGGCGGTAGGCGTCGGCGACGACGGCGCTGGGGTTGAGGATATTGAGGAGAAGGTAGTTGAGGTTGCCGCGGTCGGAGCCGGTGAGGTCGGGGCCGATGGCGCCGCCTTGGCCGTTGAGTTGGTGGCATTGGCCGCAGACGGCGTGGAAGAGGAGGCGGCCCTGTTGGGGATCGGCCTGGGCGAGGGCGGCGGGTTGGAGGCGGGCTTGCCAGGCGGCGAGGGCGGCGGCGGGATCGGGGGCGTCTAGGGGGGTGGAGTCGCCGAGCAGCGCGTTCAATTTTTGCGTTAGAGCGGCGTCGGCAAAGTCGCGGATCTGGCGGGCCTGGAAGGCTCCTAACTGGTCGCGGGGAAGGGTTCCGGCGGCGATGGCGTCTAGGGTTAGGCTGGCCCAGGTGGGGCGGGAGAGGAGGGCGGCGATGACGGCGGGGCGCTCGGCGGCGGGAAGGCGGGGCCAGGCGGCGAGGATGGCTTGGGCGTTAGCGGGGTCGTCCTGGAGGGCGAGGCCGGCGGCGGCCTGGGCGCAGAGTTCGGGTTGGCGGAGGAGGAGGCGGCAGAGGTCGCCGAGCCAGGGGGGGCGGGAATCGATGAGGCTCTGCAGGGCTTGATGGCGCTGGGGCAGCTCGGCTTGGGGGTTGAGTGCTAGGGCGCGGAGTTCCTCCAGGGCGAGGGGGTCACCGAAGGCGGCGCGGAGTTGGCGCAGGCGGGAGGCTAGGGCGGGTGGGGCTTCGTGGGCGAGGAGGGGAAGGACGCGCGGCCAGGCGGGAGGAGGGGTGACGGCGCTGCGGCCGGCGAGGCCTTGGAGGATTCCCTCGACCAAGGCGAGGCGGATTGGGGGAGGGCTGGGGTCAGGCAACGAGGTGAGGAGGGCGTCGAGGGCGGCGGGGTTGCGGTCGAGGTCCTCGGTGAGGAGGCGGGCGGCAAAGCGTTGCAGGCGAGGCAGTTGGGCGGGGGCGAGGAGCTGGGCAAAGCTGGTGTCGGGGAGGGCGGCGAGGGGTTCTATGCCGCTCCAGAGGACGTTGGGAAGGTTGTGGTCGGTGTCGTCTGCGGCGCGTTTGAGGAGGGCGGCGGCGAGAGGCGGACGCTGGTCGAGGGGGAGGGCGGAGAGGAGCGAGGCGAGCGCGAGGCGGACGAGGCCGCTGGGTTCCTCGGCGGCTAGGGCGGGGAGGGTGTGGCGGCACAAGCTAGCGAAGCGAGCGCGGGTGGCGGGGTCGTCTTGGCTTTGGTCTTGGAGGAGGCGCAGGGCCCAGGCGCGCAGGGCTTCGTCAGGGTCGCTGAGGAGTTTTTCTAACAGGTCGGCATCGCCCCATTGGCAGACGTGGAGGGCCCAGAGGGCGCGGAGGCGGTGGACGGTGTCGGGGGCTTCGCGGGCGATGCGGAGCAGGGCGGGAGCGGCCTCGGCGCGATCGGTGGGGCTGGCGGCGCGGGCGGCGAGGACGCGCCGGGCTTGGCGGGAGAGCCAGTCGTTGGGGTTGGTTTGGAGGTCGGCTAGGGCAGCGGGGCCGAGGGCGGTGAGGTCGCCCTGGGTGCGGGGGGCGGGGGGGCCATAGCTGATTTTGTAAATGCGTCCGCTGGTGCGGTGGATGCCGTCTTGGTCGTGGCATTCCCCGGCGTCGCTCCAGTCGCTAACAAATACTCCGCCATCGGGGGCGGCGATGAGGTCGATGCCGCGGAACCAGGGATCGGGGAAGAAAAAGGCATCTGGTTGGGCCTGGCCGAGGAAGCCACTGCCGCGGCGGGAGAGGTTTTCGACGTTGAGGCGGCGGCCGTGGAAATTGATGGTGAGGAGTTTGCCGGTCCACTCTGGGGGCCACTGGCCGCCTTGATAGACGAGGAGGCCGGTGTGGGCGTGGCCGCCGCCGGCGGCGCTGGTGGCATCGCTGAGGCCCTGGCGGACGTCGGCCCATTTTTCGCTGGTGGCCCAGTGGACGTGGTCGGCGTGTTGGTCGATGAGGTCGTAGATGTGAGGGTTAGGGTCGTTGCCGAACATGCGGCGGTAGTGGGCGCCGGGGATGAGATGCCAGAGGTGTCCGATGACGGTATTGATGAAGAAGGCTTCGCCTTTGGGGTCCCAGTCGTGGCCCCAGGGGTTGGTGGTGCCGTGGGCGACGATTTCGCAGGTGTGGCGGCGGGGGTGGAAGCGCCAGATGCCGGTGTTGATGGCGAGCCGGTCGGGGTCGGGGGTGCCGGGTTTGCCGACGTGGGAGGTGCCGAGAATGCCTTGGCGGCCGTAGAGCCAGCCGTCGGGGCCCCAGCGGAGGCCATTGGCGACGGTGTGAGCGGCTTTTTGATAGTCGAAGCCGTCGAGGAGGATTTCGGGGGCGGCGTCGGGGATGTCGTCGCCATTAGCGTCGGGGATGAATACCAGGTTAGGAAGAGTGAGGGCGTAGATGCCGCCGGGGCCGACTTCGAGGCTGGTGAGGCGTTGGGCGCCGTCCCAGAAGACGGTGCGTTTGTCGAAGTGGCCGTCGTTGTCTTGATCTTCGAAGATGAGGATGCGGTCGCGGAGGTCGGTTTTGGAGAGGTTGCCGGGGTCGGAGTAGGTGTAGCATTCGGCGACCCAGAGGCGGCCGCGGGGGTCGGTGGTGATGGCGATGGGTTGTTGGACGTCGGGTTCGGCGGCGAAGGCGGTGCAGTGGAAACCGGGGGGCAGCGGCATTTGGGCGGCGGCCTGGGCGGCGGGCATGGGGGCACCGGGGGTGGTTTCGCTGTTGTAGGGGGTGGGGAAGGTGGGGGCGGGCGTGGGGGCGGCGGCGCTGGGGAGGGCGAGGGCCAGGAAGGGGGCGAGGAGGAAGGGGAGGGGGTGCATGTGGCGCAGCAGGCTAAGGGATGAGAGGGGCTTGGGAAGGCTTTGTTTGCGGGGAGGGCGGGGAAAAGGTGAGGGCGAGGTGAGGGCGGGAGGGCTGAGGGCAGTGGGGGCGGGGAGAAGTTTCTCGTTGCTTCAGTCTCGGCAAACCGCCAGCGTGGCCTTGCGGCAGGGACCAGGCTTTGGTTGGCTGCGGGGAGCGCGGCGGCGGCTTCGGGCAACCGGAGCGGCTGAGAGGCGGCCCATGTTGGTTCTGCGAGTAATCTTCTTTTTTATATGAGTCTCAAAATTAAATCTTCTGAAGAGCGGCCCCAGTGTTTTGTCCTCAAGTTGGAGGGTCGGCTGGACACGGAGACGCACCAACAATTTGCGTCGATGGTGGACATGGTGTTTGGGACGCCGGTGAAGGCGGTCACGCTGGACGTGGCGGAGTTGGACTATATGAGCAGCATGGGGCTGCGGGTGCTGATGCAGCTGATGAAGCGGCTCAAGGCTCAGGGGGCGCCTTTGTTGGTGATCCACCCGAAGGATTCGATCAAGGCGGTGTTGGAGATTGCCAACGTGTTGCCCTCGATGTCGCTTTTCGCGAGCGTGGCCGAGGCCGACGCTTATTTGGATAACATCCAGAAGAATGCCTAATGCCATGGAGCCTATAAGCTGCGGGCGATGAGGCGTTTTCAAATCTCGCTGGCGCACCGCATGGTGGTGCTGATCCTCGCGGGAGCGGGATCGGTGCTGTTGGGGGTTCTGGGGTATCAATATGGGCATCAGCGCGAGCGCAGCCTGGAGCTAGCGGTGCGGGCGGGCGACACCCAGGCGCAGTCGGTGGCCTTGCAAATTGACTCGAGCCTGGGCCGGGCGGAGGCGCTGGTGGGGCAGACGGCCTTGCTCTTGAAAGATAAGGAACTGCGGCGGGCGGACACGGCGGACTTGATCCGGCGGACCTTGGAAAGGCACCCGCGGCTGGGGGGGATGGCGGTGGCTTTGGCGGAATCGGCGGCGGGGGCGAGCGATTTCAAGATTCTCTATGGCTGGCGGCAGGGGAGCGGGGTTGCGGTGGAGGATCGGCCGGATCCGGCGGCGGACTATCAAAGCGATTGGTTTCGCCAGCCCTGCGAGGGGCGGGCGGCGACCTGGATTGAGCCCTACTTCGATGTCCAGGCGGGGACGACGATGGTGACGTATGCGGTGCCGATCATGCGGGGGGAGGAGGTGGCGGCGGTGGTGACCTGCGATCTGGCGCTGGATTACATTCGCGGGGTGTTGGCCACTTTGCCTTTGGGGCCGGAGGAAACCGTAGCCTTGTTGTCGCGCCGGGGGACGTTTGTGGCGCATCCGACGCATCCGGAGTTGGAGATGAAAGAGACGATTTTTAGCCTAGCGGGGGCGCAGGCGGAGCCGGAGGCGAAGGAATCGCTGGAGCGTCTTGGCAGGGCCATGATCGGGGGGGCGTCGGGCCATTTGAGTTATCGGCGGCTTTTTGGGGAGAGCCTGGGGGTGGAGTATGCGAGCTACGCGGTGGTGCCGTCCACTGGCTGGGCGTTAGGGCTATTCCGGCCGGAGCGGCAGGTGCTGGCTCCGCTGGATCGGCTGAATCGGGTTGCGCTGGTGGGGGCGGCGGTCAGCTTGGGGCTGCTGTTGATTCCTGCGCTGGGGATTGCGTGGTCGGTGGCGCGGCCGCTGCGGCGCTTGGCGGAGGCTTCGCAGAGTTTGGCGGGCGGCGATTTTGATGCGGTGCTGCCGGTGGTGCGGCACCAGGATGAGGTGGCGCGGCTGACGGCGGCGTTTGAGCAAATGCGCCAGGATTTGCGGCGCTACATCGCCGACCTCACGGCGACGACGGCGGCGCGGGCGCGGCTCGCGGGGGAGCTTTCCGCCGCTAGGGAGATTCAGCTCAGTTTGTTGCCCAAGGTTTTTTCTCCGTTTCCGGGGCATCCGGAAATTGATTTATATGCGACGCTGGTGTCGGCGGCGGAAGTGGGCGGGGACCTCTATGACTTTGCTTGGCTCGACGAGGATCACCTCTATGTGGCGATTGGAGATGTCTCCGGCAAGGGAGTGGCGGCTTCGCTGCTGATGGCGGTGGGCAAGACGCTTTTGAAGGCAGCGGTGCAGCATTGGCGAGATCCCGGCTTGGCCTTGGCCCAGGTGAATGCGGAGCTGGAGGAGGACAACGAGGCGTGCATGTTCATCACCTTGTTTTGCGGGATTCTGGACCTGCGCAGCGGCGTGATGAGCTATGCCAATGCCGGGCACAATCCGCCGCTGTTGGCGCGCTTAGGCGGTGCCTTGGTCGTCCTCGACGAGCAGCCCGATGCGCCGCTAGGGATTTGGCCGGACACGGTCTATCAAAACCGCAGCCGCCAGCTGCAAACGGGCGATGTGCTGCTGCTTTTCAGCGATGGGGTGACCGAGGCCATGAACGAGGCGTTTGCGGAATTTGGCGACGAGCGGCTGCGGGATTTCTTGCGCGGGGCGGCGGGCCAGGAGGTCCGCCCGCTGCTGGAGGCGTTAGGAGTGGCGGTGCAAGCGCACGCCGCCGGGGCGCCGCAGTCGGACGACGTCACCGCGCTGGCGCTGCGCTACCGGGCCCGGGCGGCGGCGGCGGGGGAGGTGGATGTGATGCGAAACGCGGTAGGGCGGGCTCCGGATGCGCGCCTGGATTTGCCTAACCGGCTGGAGGAATTGCCCCAGCTGGTGGCTTGGATTGAGGCGCAAGTGGTGGCCCTGGGAATCCCCGCAGGGATGCTGGGCACGCTGAATTTAGTGTTAGAAGAGTGGGTGGTGAATGTGATTTCCTATGGTTATGCGGACGGGGATCGGCATGGGATTGACATCGGGCTATGGCGCGAGGCCGCAGGCGTGCGGCTCATGGTGGTGGACGATGCGGTGGCCTTTGATCCCACGGCGCGGGCGGAGGTGGACACGTCGCTGCCGCTGGAGGACCGCCCCATTGGGGGCTTGGGGATTCATTTTATGCGGCAGACCATGGACGTTTTTAGCTATGCCCGCTGCGGCCAGCGCAACGTGGTGACTTTGGAAAAGCGCTTTGCGGCGGGCTGAGCGAGGCGGGTGGCTCGGGCTATTGGGCGCTAGCTTCGAAGGTTGTTCCGCCTAACAGGCCTAGAGCTTCGCCGCAGAGATAGAGGGAGCCGCAGAGGAGGCGGCGGCTTCGGCTTGGGGCGCTTAAGACCTCCGCGAGGGAGGGCGCGGTGCGGCTGGGGATTTCGGGCAAGGCGGCCTGCCAGGCTTGGCACAAGGCGGCGGCGGGAATGGATCGGGGGGAGTCCACGGTGACGAAGGTGGCCTCGCGGACGATGGGGCCGAGCAGGGCCAGGGAGAGGGCGTGGTCTTTGCCTTCGACGGCGCCGAACACGAGGTCAGCCTGCTCGGTGCCGAAGCGGTCCTGCCAGGTGCGCACCAGGCCGGCGATGCTGTGGGGATTGTGGGCGCCGTCGAGAATGAGGCGCCCATCCTGCAAGCTTTGGAAGCGAGCCGGCCAGGTGGTGGCCGTGAGACCTGCTAGGATGGCGGGCGGCGGGGGCAGGCAAGCGGCTTCCTCGAGAGCCGCTAGGGCCAGCGCGGCATTCCACTGCTGATGGCTTCCGGCGAGGGGCAGGGCCGCAGCCGGGTAGGGGGTTTCAATGAAGCGCAGCCGACTGCCCGCTGCGGCGGCGGCGCGCTGCAAGACGGCGGCGGCCTCGGGCGCTTGGGGGGCGCTGACCACGGGAATGCCCGGCTTGATGATGCCAGCTTTTTCCCCGGCGATCTCGCTCAAGCTGTTCCCGAGCCAGAGCTGGTGATCGAGGGCGATGGGGGCGATCACGCTAACCACGGGTCGCAGGGCGTTCGTGGCGTCGAGGCGGCCGCCCATGCCGGTTTCTAAGACCACGATTTCCGCCCCGGCCCGATCAAACCAATCGAGTGCTAGGGCGAGGGTGAGTTCAAAGAAAGTGGGATGCGGCTGCCAGGAAGCGACCAGATCGCGCAGGGCGCTGAGGCTGCGGGCGATTTCGGCTTCGGGCATGAGGAGGCCGCCGACTTGGATGCGCTCGCGGAAGTGCACCAGGTGGGGCGAGGTGAAGAGGGCGGTGCGCTCGCCGCCGGCGCGGAGGACGGACTCCATGAAGGCGCAGGTGCTGCCCTTGCCGTTGGTGCCGGCGACGTGGAGGAAGCGCTGTCCGGTGCCGGGCAGTTGGAGGGCTTTGAGCAGCTTGCGGGTGTTTTCCAGGCCCGGCTTGATGCCGAACTGCTGCACGCTGTAAAGCCAGGCGAGCGCTGCCGCGTAATCCATGGCGGTTCAGGCGGCGCTAGGCTGCCGGGCGGGCATCAGATAATTTAAAAAGCGGCCCAAGGTGTCGCGCAATTCCTTGCGGTGCACGATGCGGTCGATCAAGCCGTGGCCGAGCATGAATTCGGCGGTTTGGAAACCGGGAGGCAGTTTTTGGTGGGTGGTTTCCTTGATGACCACGGGGCCGGCGAAGCCGATCACGGTGCCCGGTTCGGCGAGGTTGATGTCGCCGAGCACGGCGAAGCTGGCGGTGGTTCCGCCGAAGGTCGGGTGCGTCAGGACCGAGATGAAGGGGAGGCCGGCTTGGTGGTGCAGGGCCAAGGCACCGCTGGTCTTGGCCATTTGCATCAAGCTCAAAATGCCCTCGTGCATGCGGGCGCCACCGGAGGCGGCCACGATGATGAGGCCGCGCTTTTCGCGGGTGGCGGTTTCGATAGCGCGGGTGATTTTTTCGCCCACGACGCTGCCCATGCTGGCACCTTGAAAGCGGAAATCCATCACCGCTAGGGCCACGAGATGGCCGTGCAGCTTGCCCCGCCCGGTGACCACGGCCTCCTTGAGGCCGGTCTTTTTCATGCTGGCGCGCAGCTTGTCGTCGTAGCCTTTAAACTCCAGCGGATTGAGGCTGCGCAACTGTTCGTCCATGGGATGCCAGGTCCCGCCATCAATGATGGAGGCAATCCGGGTGTCCGAATCCATCGGGTTGTGGTGGCTGCACTTCGGGCAGGTCCGCAGATTTTCCACCAAATCAATCTCGTGCAGCATGGCCTTACAGCCGGGGCACTTGTGCCACTGCCCCTCCGGCATGTCGGTCTTTTTGTCGCCGAAGGCTCCGAGGGTAAGTTTCTTGAAAAAGGACATGGCAGGAGGGGGGTTCAATGGCCAGCCTGCCCCCAAAATCCCCCCAAATCAAGCTGGACTCTTGACCCCCCCCGGCGGCCTCCGCTGGGTGCGGGGGCCGGTGGGGGATGGAAAGGAGGGTGGCTGGGGCCGCTGGGGGGTTGCTAGGATTTCCGGTGTTCGAGGAGCCAGGCGTAGAGATCGGGGTTGTCGAAGGTGGTGGTCCAGGAGTCGTGGCCGATGCCGGGGTAGACGGTGAGGCGGGCTTTGCTGTCGACTTTTTTGAGGGCTTCGAGCATGTCGAGGGAGCGCTGGAGGGGGACGGCGGTGTCTTTGTCGCCGTGGAAGGCCCAGATGGGGACGGACTTGAAATTGGCGACGGAGGCGGGGTCGCCGCCGCCGCAGATGGGCACGGCGGCGGCCATCAGGGTGGGGTGGTCTTTGAGGAGGGACCAGGTAGCGAAGCCGCCCATGCTGATGCCGGTGATGTAGATGCGTTTGGGGTCGATGGGTTGCCCGGCCACGACGTGATCGATGAGGCCTTTGACGGCGACGGTGTCCCACCAGCGACCGGCGGGGCACTGTGGGGCGATCATGAGGAAGGATTCTAACTCTGGCTTGGAGCCGGCCAATTTGGGGGGGCCGTGCTTTTTGACGAGTTCGAGGTCGGAGCCGCGTTCACCGGCGCCGTGGAGGAAAACCAGGAGGGGCCAACCGGCGGCGGGCTTGGCGGCCTTGGGCAGGTAGGACCAGTAGCCCAGGGTGGTGGGGCTGCCGGCGTCGCCTGGGACGGAAAGGGAGTCTTTGACGAGGACCCCGGGGGTGAGATCGGCGGCGCTGAGGGGGGTGCCGAGCAGGGCGAGGCAGAGCAGGGTAAGGGAGGGGTGAGAGGATAACATGTCGCCAACAGATGCCAGGGGAAAGCCGGGTTGACCAGAGTAAAAATGGCTGGGAAAGGGTCGGGCCGAGCGTTGACAGCACCTCCCGGAGCCCTTTTATTTGCCAGCATGTCTTTCCGATCCCTTTTTTGCCTCTTGCCCGCGCTGGCTGCGGTGGCGCTGTCTTCTTGCGCCACGGCGCCCGAGGGATTTACCAAGGTCAAAATCTACCGGCTCAATCCTTCCGCGCGGATTTCGGCGGTGGACCCCAGCATTCCTTTTGAACAACAGCACCACCTGCATGGGGCGGTGACGGCGGCAGAGCGCGAGGCCCGCCAGGGGAACTATTATACTTTTTTCTGGAATGCGGCCGACCGCAGCCAGCCGGTCAAGCTGCGCTTTGAGTACCGCCAGTCGGCGACCCGTTCCGACGTCAAAAAGCAGGAAGTGGACATTGCCCAAGTCAAAGCCCACAACGTCACCCGGGTTCAAGTGACGGGCGAAGACTTTCGCGGCGCGGGCAAGGTCCTCGCCTGGCGCGCCGTCCTCCTTCAAGGCGGCAAGGAGATCGCCACTACCCAATCCTTCATGTGGCACTAGCCCAGCCTGAGGCGCGGCGGCCGAGCTGGCGGGACTTTTTGTTGCTGCACCTGGTCATTCTTGTCTGGGGACTGACGGCGGTTCTGGGCAAGCTGATTTCGTTGCATCCAGCGGTGCTGACGGCTTGGCGCACGGGGATTGCTGCGGCCACCCTGGGGTTATTTCTCGCGCTGCGCCGCCAGCCTTGGCCGCCGTGGCGCGATGCTTCCGTGATGTTGCTGACGGGCCTGCTCATGGGGCTGCATTGGATTCTCTTTTTTCTGGCGGGCCGCCTGGGCACGGTGAGCGGCGGCTTGGCGGGCGCGGCCACGATGGCCTTTTGGATTGCGCTGCTTGAGCCGCTGCTGTTGCGGCGCCGCTGGAGCGGAGCGGAGGGTCTCCTGGCCCTCGGGGTGGCGGCTGGGGTCATGATCATCCAGTTCAGCGATCGTGGATTGTTAGTGGGGATCCTTGCGGCGGGGATCGCGGGGATTGCCTCGATCATCAATGGGCGGCTGGTGCAGCGCAGTTCGGCGCTGGTGATTACGGCTTTGGAAATGGCGAGCGCCTGTGCGTTTTGCGTGGTGGCGGCGAGCCTGATGCCGGCGACGCGGCAGGTTTCGTGGTGGCCGCAGCGCTCGGATTGGCCATGGATTTTGGTGCTGGCGCTGCTCTGCACGGTGTTTGCGTATTCGGCCTGTGTGTGGGTGCAGCGCCGCGTTTCGGCCTTTTCTTTGGGCATGGCGAGCAATTTTGAACCGCTCTATGGCATGGTGTTGGCGCCGTTGGTTTTCGGCGCGGCGGAGCACCAACCTCTCCGCTTTTATGCCGGCGCGGCGGTCATCATTGGCTGCGTGGCGCTCCACACTTGGCGGACCTCCCGCACCCCGCAGGCCCTGCTGGAGAAACCCCTTGCGCGCGGCCCCGATGCGGAGTGACTGAGGTCTGCTATGTCCTGGTTGCGCTCGCTCCTCCTCACCTTGCTGGCTCTGCGCCTGCTGGGCGGGGATTTGGCGGTGCTCCAGGTCGCGGCTTGGGGGGGCATGATCGCCACCCGCAGCGCCGAGCAGGGCCTCGCGGCGGCAGTCGCCTCCACCCTCGACGGCGAACATCCCTGCGCCCTGTGCTTGGCGTTGCAGGACGCCCGCCAAACCGACCAGCCTCAGCCAGTTTCCCCGGATGATCGGCCTACCAAGCTGAAACTCCCGGACCTCATCGCCTGCGACATCCTCGCGATGGCGGTCCCGCAGTCCCCCGCCGAGCGGGCGGGCGCGGCCACGCCTTGGCGTGGGCGGATGGCGGGCGGGCGCGGCGAGGCGCCGCCGGTGCCGCCTCCACAGTTGGGCTGAGTCCGCCGCCTGGCAGCTAGGCCCCCTTTCGCCTTGGGGGCAGTTTGACGCTTCTCTAGCTGATCCTCCTGGCGTTGCCAGACCTGCCGCAGTGGCGCGTCTTGCTGAGAAGCCGGCTTGCGGCGCGGCCGGTTATCTTAGCTAAAATCCGCGCGCCGACGGCATCCCCGAGGCGCTCCGATTCACCCCGTGCGGCACCTGGCCTCGCGGCGCCAGCCTCACTTTTTACGCCAATCCACGGTTGGCGGCATCTCCCCTTTGCTTCGGTCTTTTTATGAAATGGTTTTCTGCTTTGCTTCTTGCTTCTGCCCTGCTGCGCCCGTCGGCCCACGCCGATCACGGCCAGGAATTCTTCTTGCTTTACGACGCCAAAGTCCGGGCCCCGGGCCACGGGTCGTTTCAAAGCACCTTTTCCTTTCTCGATGAAGGGGACGACGACACCTTGAGCCTTTCCCCGGGCTTCACCCTGGGCGTCTTGCCGCGGACGGCCCTCAGCGTCCGCGCCGACTTTGCCGACGAAGCCAGCAGTGCTTGGGCCTACCGCGCCATTGAGCCCGGCATGCAAATCGACCTCACTCCCCGCAACTTTAAGCTGCCGATCCGCTTCGGCATTTCTGCTTCCTATCAATTCGTCGAGGCTGGCGAGGCCGCCGCCCCCGCCGTCCGCAGCGTGGCGGGCCACGATTTGGCTCACGCTAGCACCGCCGCCCCTGCCAGCGCGGCCTCCTCCGGGCTTGCTGCGGCGCACGACCACAGCAGCCACTCGCACAGTCCGGAGCCCAGCCCGGCTAGCGGGGTCGATCTCGGCCCCGACGCCCTCACGCCTGAAGAGCTGGCGGCCATGGACGCGGGCTCTGCGGCCTCCGCCGCCCCCGCTCCTGCAGCCGCTGCCCCCGCCGCAGCTGCCCCTGCTCCGGCTAAGCCCGCCCCTGTGCACGACCACGCCGAGGCTGGGCACAGCCATGCCGAAGGCATACACAACCACGAGGACAACCTGTTCACGGCGCGGCTGGCGTTTGAAGTCGACCTTAGCCGAGACACCTTGCTGATTGGCAATCTCATCAGCGTCCTGCCGGAAGGCGGGTCCGCATCTTGGGGCTACGCGGTGGGCTTGCGGCAACGCTTTTTGCCGCAGCTCGCCGCCGGCTTCGAAGCGCTCGGCGACTTTTCGGTGGAGGGGCACCACGAAGTCCTCGGGGCCCTCTACTGGGAACCGATCCACCACCTCATTCTCAAAGCTGGGGTCGGCACTGGCCTCACCTCGGCCAGCCCGGACGGCTCGTTCCGCGCGGGCTTAGTCTGGATTTTTTAACCTATTTATTCCTTAAAAAATGGTCCCCTTTCTGGCCTGGTGCCGCCTCCTGCCTTTCTTCTTTCTATCGGTCTGCGCGGCCTCGGCGGCGGCTCCCTACCAGCATTTTGAGGGGCGCCAGACGCACTCCCTAGCGCTCTCTCCTGACGGCACCCGCCTCTTTGCCCTCAATACTCCCGACGGCCGACTCTCCGTCTTCGATGTGTCCCATCCCGAGCGCATCGCGCCCCTTCTCATCGCTGAAATCCCGGTGGGCCTGGAACCGGTCTCGCTGCGGGCCCGCACGGACGACGAAGTCTGGGTCGTCAACGAGTTGTCCGACAGCGTCTCCATTGTCAGTGTTTCGCAGGGCGTGGTTGTGGCAACCCTGCGCGCGCCTGACGAACCCGCCGACCTGGTCTTTGCCGGTGGGCAAGCCTTTGTCAGCTGCGCGCGCAACGCTCAAATCCGCGTGTTCGACGTCGCCACCCGCAGCGAAACCGCCGTCATTCCCCTCCAAGGCCTTTTTCCGCGGGCGCTCGCCCTTAGCCCCGACGGCAGCCGCCTCTATGCGGCTTGCCTGCTCTCCGGCAATCAAACCACGATCCTTCCGGCGGCCCTGGCCCCCGCTCCTCCGGCGCCCACCAACCCGGCCCTCCCGCCCGCCCCGCGCACCGCGCTGATTGTTCCCGCCTCCGATTCTCGCCTGAGCCATAGCGTGCTCGACCACGATGTCGCGGAAATCTCCACCACCACCCACCAAGTCACCCGCTGGTTCGGAGGGCTCGGCACGCACCTCTTCGACCTCGCCTTCCACCCTCACACGGGCCAACTCTGGGTCGCTCATTCCGATTCCCTCAACCTGGTGCGCTTCGAGCCCAGCCTGCGCGGCCACTTCGTCGACCACCGCCTCGCCTTGCTTTCCCTAACTACTGGTGCCGCGGCGATGCGCGACCTCAACCCCGGCATCGACTACGCCTTGCTCCCCAACCCTGCGGCTCAGGCCACCGCCCTAGCCCAACCCACGGCGGTGGTGTTTCACCCTGAGGGGACCGCGTGGATTGCGGCCTTCAATTCAGATCGCCTGGCGCAACTTTCCGCTGATGGCACCGTCCTGGCGCGCGTCGATGTGCGCCCGACGCCTCCTCCGGGTAGCGTGGTGCCGGCGGACAGCCGCAGCATGCGCGGCCCCCGCGCCCTGGCCCTCAATGCCTCCGGCTCGCGCCTTTACGTGCTCAATAGACTAGCCAATTCCCTCAGCGTGGTCGATCCCGCGACTGCCTCCCTCCTTGGCGAAATCCCCCTGGGCAGCTGCGATCCCACGCCTGCCTCCCACAAAGCGGGCCGGGGCTACCTCTTTGACGCCCGGCTTTCTGGCAACGGCACGAGCTCCTGTGCTTCGTGCCACCTCGATGCCGACAACGACGGGCTCGCCTGGGACCTCGGCGATCCCAAGGGAGACCTGGTCACGGTACTGGGGCAGAACCTCTCCGGCCACGATCTGGCCCTGCAAAACCGCGTGATGCACCCCATGAAGGGCCCTCTGGTCACCCAAACCCTGCGCGGCCTAACGGCAGGGCAAAAATTTCACTGGCGCGGCGACCGCGCAACCCTATCTGATTTTAATGCTACCTTCCGCGACCTCATGGGGGGCGATCTGGTTGGGGAAGACGACATCGCCGACCTCCAAGCCTATCTTCTCGGCCTCAAGCACCATCCCAATCCTAACCGCAACCTGGACAACACCCGCCCGGCCTCCTTGCAGGGTGGCAACGCCAACACCGGGCGCCTCCTCTTTCTCAACCACACCAAATCCCACTGTGCGGTTTGCCACACGCTTCCGACGGGCTCTGATAACAACATCGACCTCATGCAAGAGGTAGGCTCTAGCCAGCCGGTCAAAACCGCCCCTCTCCGCACGGTTTATCAGCGCGTTGCCTTCAGCAACAAGGTCGGCAGCCAATCCCTTTCTGGCTTTGGCCTACTCAAGGACGGCAGCGGCACCGCCGACAGCCTTCCCATTGGGCACGCCTATGTGCTCGACGACCTCGCGGCGTTGCAGGAATTCCGCGACCTCACCGCCTTTCTGCTCTCCTTCGACACCGGCACGCCTCCGGTCACTGGCTACAGCCGGACCGTGGCCAGCGTCCCGCCCCTCGGCAGTCCTGCGGAAGCCGACCTCGCCCTGCTGGAGGCTCGCGCTAGCACGGCGGAAAACGACCTCGTGGTGCGCGGACGCCTTGGGGGAAAGCCCCGGCAATTTCTCTGGGACAAGGGGCTGGCGCGCTATCTTCCTGACACCGCCGCCGCCCCGCCCCTCAGCCGCAGCCTGCTGCTGGCCCAACTCCAAGCCGGCGATGCCCTCACTTTTACGGCCTGCCTCCCTGGTTTGGGCAGTGCCCGCGGCATCGACCGCGATGAAGACGGTATCCGCGATGCCGACGAAGCCGCTCCCCTTATCTCCCTAACTCTGGACTCCGGCTGGCCCCTGCTCTCTTGGGACGCGCTCCAGGGCGACTGGTTTCCCGAGGTTTCCCCGTCCCTCGCCGCTCCGGCGTGGGCGCCCCTAGCCACTCCCTGGCGCGCTTCGGGAAGCCGCCTTGAACTGGCCCCGCCCCGGCTGGGGCCGAGCCAATTCTTCCGGCTCCGCCGCACCTGGTGAGCCCCTTTTTTCTCCACGCTGACACCCTACCTAAAAACCACATGACACCTCCATTGCCCGCCCTCCACCGCACTGCTCTCGCCCTCCTGCTCGGAGGCCTGCCCGCTAGCGCCTCCGTCCTTAGCGAAAATACGAGCACTTCCCCCGAAGGCATTCCCTACAAATGGGAAGTCAGTCTCGGCCGCGAGGACTCTGCCACCCTCATCCGCCACGTCGGCGCCTGGAGCTGGGAAGACAACAGCCTCTTCGCCACGGGTGCCAACCCCCTTGGCTGGACTCACACCTCCGACTGGGTCAAGCTTTCCCTAGCAGAAGACGCATCGTTCACCCTGACGCTCAGCCGCGAGGCGAACGTGGCTTGGCCGAGCGGTGCCGACCCCAGCCGCACCACCGGCCAAAGCGAGTCGCTGTTTCCTTCCTTCACGCTTTTTTCCGGCAGCGACACCACGGGGGACCAGGAGCACACTTACAACAACAAGCCAGGCTTTGACGCCTTAGATACTGGTGCCCTCGGCTGGGCCGACCCGCTTTACCTCGCGCACATCGACAACGCCACGCTGGACTCCGTCAGTTTGACTCTATCCTTAAGCGCGGGCGATTACACTTTGGCCCTGGGCAGCAACGCTGCCGCGACGAACACGAATCGCCAAGGCTACCGCGCCCAGCTGAGCACCATTCCGGAGCCGGCCGTGGGCGGCTTGGCTGGTTTGGCCCTCGCGGGACTTGCCCTGCGGCGCAGCCGCCGCGCTTAGCGCAACCCTCTGCGGAATCCGCCCGGAGTGGCGCGGCAGCGTTGAACCCGCTGCCGCGCCGGTCGCTCCGGAAACGGTCCGCCTCCCCGCACTACAAACGAGAAAACCAAACCAATAACCAAATTGACATGAGATTCCTACCCTATAACTTCCCTTTTGGCCAGCGCTTCGCGGTCGTTTCCTTCTTGGCCGCCAGCGCGAGCTCAGGTTGGGCCCACCTCAGCTATGGCGCTGGCTTGACGGGCCGGAACTTCAACCTTTTGCCTGGTTTTGCCGCGGGACCCGTCACCGCCGCAGCGCAAGCGGTCACTGGCTCCTATGGCTGGGCCGATGGGACGGATGCCGATTGGGGGGACAGCCACCGCCTGCGCGCCTATCGCTTCACCCTCAGCTACGACGCCCTGGTCACGGTGTCGGTGCAGGACACGGCCATCGGCACGGGTTCGGCGGCTGGATTGTTGCCGGGTTTTTCCCTGTATGGCGGGCTGGCGCACCTAGCGCCACTGCCTCCCGACCACGATGGCTCGGCTGGTAGTATCGCTAACCGTCCGGGCACAGCCGAGGGCTCGTTCCAAGCGCTGCGGGATTGGTCCATGTGGAATGACGGCACCGAGTTTGACCCTGCTTATGGGACGGCCGAGGAAACCCGCTTCACCTTTCGCGGATACGCGGTCGACGGCAGTGCGGCTAACTTTGGCAATGCGAGCGGGCTCCTTGGCGATGGCCTTGCTGATGGCTTCATCACGGGCACTTTCAGTCTAGCTCCGGGGGATTACTCGCTTTTTGTGGGCGGGGCCAACTATGCTGATGAAGCCGCTGCCGTCCTGACTTCTTACGGCATCAGCACCACTCTGAGCGTGGTCCCCATCCCCGAGCCGGCCGTGGGCGGCCTGGCTGGTTTGGCCTTCGCGGGACTTGCCATGCGGCGCAGCCGCCGCTAGTTTCGAACGCGCTCTCCTCTCCGCCGCCGACGCCGCCGCGCCTGCTGCGGGTGGGGGGGAGCCTCATCCTATCCCTGTTATAATCTGAATGAAAATAGTTCTATCCCTCCTAACTACTGCTTCCCTGATGCTGTCTGCGCAAGCGGAAGGCCCTGATTTCGCCAAGGAAATCGCCCCGATCTTGGAAGCTTCCTGCGTGAAGTGCCACTGCGAAGCGAAAGCCAAAGGCAAGCTGCGCATGGACACCAAGGAGATGGCCCTCAAAGGCGGCAAGGACGCCAAGTTGATCATCCCGGGCAAGTCCGCCGAGAGCGCCCTGATCAAGGTACTGCTGTTGGCCCCGGCGGAAGAAGAAGCGATGCCTCCCGAAGGCAAGGCACCCCGCCCGGATGCGGCCCAGATTGAGCTGCTGAAAAAGTGGGTCGATGGCGGCGCGGTCTGGCCCGATGGGGTGACGCTGAAAGTCCCTGCCACCAAATAAGGGCGCGGACGCTGGTTTTCCCCTGGCTGGGCATCTGGAGATTTCCGGAGCCCGGCAGGGGCGGCCAACAATAAACTATGGAGTTAGGGGGTTAGGGAGGGGAAGGGCCTGGCGGATGCGGGCGGAGAAGGAGGGGTCTTGATCGGAGGCCTGGGCGGCGGGGTTGATGAGGGAGCGGGCGCGGAGTTCGGGGAAGGGGAGGGAGGTATTAAGGGCGCCAATCAGATAGGCGTAGGCGTCGATATAGCCGTTGAGGAGCATGCGGATATCAAAGGGGCGGGGGCGACCGTCTTCGCGGATGTGGCGGATGATGTTGACGGTGCAGTTGTTGCTGAGGAGGTGGTAGAATTCGGGATGTTCCGCTAGGCGGTTGATTTTTTCGAGGTAGGAGAGGAAGAGGCGGCGGGCGGCTTCTGGGGGGGAATTGGTGCGGTAGAGGTAGACGCTTTCGCGGCGGAACTGGGTGCGGAGGCGGATGAGGTCGCGTTCATCGGCGACGACGTAGATGAGTTCGTATTGTTTGAAGAGGGAGGCTAGGGGGGAGTAGGTTTGGCCGACGGTGGGGCGGGTCTCGATGGAGATGCAGACGGGCGGGGCGTTGTCGAAATTGAAGCTGACGAAGGTGTGGGCCACGGGGCCGGGCATCCAATAGGAGACGAGGAAGTCGAGGGATTGGAGGTGGGAGAGGCGGACTTCGCGGTCTTCGTAGTGCGGGGTGAAGTCGGTGGCGGTGTGGTAGTCGAAGTGGCGCACGTGGCGGAGTTGGATGCGGTCGCCGTCGCCGTCGATGTGGGCTTGGGGCAAGGTGGCGACTTCGGGGCGCCAGGGGCGGTGCTGGGAGGGCTGGAGTTGGGCCCAGGCGAGCAGGAGGGCGAGGAAGGCGGCGGCGAAGGCGAGGAAGGCGCGGCGGTCGGCGCGGATCCAGAGGGCCCAGATGGCGAAGGCGGCAAAAGCGAGGGCGAGGCTGGTGCGGAGGGCGGGGCTGGGGAGCGGGGAGTAATAGAGGGCGAGGGAGGCCCAGGCGATGGCGAGGAATTGGCAGAGGCCGCCGAGGGCTTGGAGGAGGCGGCGGAAACAGCGGAGCGCCCAGAGGCGGGCGGGGGCGGGAGGCGTTTTCATGGCGGGCCGCAGCGGCTGCGGGGACTCGCGGCTGGGGCGGGCTTAGAGTTCCAGGAAATTTTTGAGGAGCTGTTTGCCTTCGACGGTGAGGATGGACTCG
This sequence comes from Akkermansia muciniphila, assembly GCA_943331195.2. Lineage (GTDB taxonomy): Bacteria > Verrucomicrobiota > Verrucomicrobiia > Verrucomicrobiales > V1-33 > CAIZWU01. The sequence goes on from CALQKQ020000007.1 coordinate 18,126, forward strand.
GGATGGAATTGGACGCCGTGGAGGGGATAGGAGCGGTGGCGCAGGCCCATGATTTCTTTTTCGGCGGTTTCGGCGCTGATGATCAAGTCGGCGGGCAGGGTGTCCCGCTTGACGATGAGGGAGTGATAGCGGGTGGCCTCGAAGGGTTGGCTGAGGCCGCGGAAGACGCCGAGGCCGTCGTGGTGGATGAGGGAGGTTTTGCCGTGCATGAGGCGGTCGGCGCGGACGACGTCGCCGCCAAAGACTTGGCCGAGGCACTGGTGGCCGAGGCAGACGCCGAGGAGGGGAAGGTGGGGGGAGAAGCGGCGGATGACGTCGTTGCTGATGCCGGCTTCGGCGGGGGTGCAGGGGCCGGGGGAGATGCAGATGCGCTCGGGGGCGAGGCGGGCGATTTCCTCGATGGTGATTTCGTCGTTGCGTTTGACGAGGGGGGCGGCCCCCAGTTCGCCGAAGTACTGGACGAGGTTGTAGGTGAAGGAGTCGTAGTTGTCGATCACGAGGAGCATAAGCCGTGGCGGAAGGGGGAAAAAGGAGGGAGAAAAATTAGGGAGGGGCAGGAGGGGAGGCGGAGCGGGGGCGGCGGGCGGTGTCTTCGGCCTGGATGAGGGCGGTGACGGGGCGGTGGTCGCTGGCTTGGAACCAGTCCTTGCCGCTGTAGAGGAAGGCTTGGTCTTGCGGTACTTCCGGCAGGAGCGGCGCGGATGCCAGCAGAAAGTCGATGCGAGAATAGGCGTCGGCCTGGGGAAAATAGTAGGTCCAGCGCTCTCCGGAGGGGTCGGCGGCGGGGATGTCGGTGAGGAACCCTGGGGTGCCGCGGAGGCCTTTGAGGGCGCGGAGGGGGGGCTGATCGCGGGAGTCGTTGAAGTCGCCGTAGACGAGGAGGTTGGTGGCGGGGGCGCGGGCGAGGATGCCGTCGAGGTGTTGGCGGAGGAGGTGGGCTTCGTTGCGGCGCATCAGGGCCTGATCGGCTTCGGGGACGTCGCGAGGGGAGTTGAGGTGGGCCCCGACGAGGCGAAGGGAGTAGGTGGGGGTGACGGCCACGGTGGCGTCGAGGAAGCCGCGCTGCACGGGGAATTGGCGATCGTCGAGAAGGTAGCGGAGCTGGGTGACGGGTTGGCGGGCGCTGAGGGGGAAGCGGCTGAGGAGGGCGAGGTGGCGGTCGGGGTCGTTGGCGGCGACGAGTTCGGAGTGGGGGAGGGGGAGGCCGGCGTCGTGGAGGGCTTGCTGGAGGAGGGCGAGGTCGGCGGCGGAGCCCATTTCGCAGACGCCGAGGATGTCGGGGCGGATCTGGAGGAGGATGGAGACGATGGCCCGGCGCTCGGCGGCGGGTTTGGCGGCCCCGGGCTGGCCGGAGGCGGGGGGAGAGTGCCGGTAGTTGCGCAGGTTCCAGGCGGTGAAGCGGAGGGTGGGCGCGGGCTGGGCGGGCAGCGGGGCAGGCAGCGCGACAAGCAAAGAGGCGGCCCAAAGACCGCCTCTGGCGAAGCCACAAGAGGTGGGGGGGCGGCCTGGGCGGCCTGATGGACGGCCTGGACCTGATGGACGGGATGGACGGGATGGACCAGGGTGGCCAGATGGGCCCTCGGGGAGGGAGGGGTTAGCCGATTTTATTTTTGTCGTTCTTTTCGTCTTCCACGGTGGCGCGGTGGATTTCCTGTTCGAATTCATTGCGGGCTTTTTTGAATTCTCCCATACTTTTGCCGAGTCCGCGGGCGAATTCTGGCAATTTCTTGGCTCCGAAGAGAAGCAGCACCAGGGCGCCGATCATAAACATCTCAGGGCCGCCGAGAGGGCCAAGGGCGAAGAAGGAGGGAAGGGTCATGATTGGGGGAGGGTAAGGGCGGCGCGAGGCGGGTGCAAAAGGAAGTTTCGGCAAGCGCGGCCGCACGGGAGGCAGAAGTCTCCTTGGTTGCAGCGAAACGATGGGGGCTGGTTGTCTCTTTCATTGCGGCGGGGGCCGGGGGAGGGGCGCTTATGATGGTCTTTTAACGAATTGCAAAAATTCCAGTTGTCCTGATCGGGAAGGCATGCGAGTCAGGCTTTCGCTTTTTTGGCGTTTTTGCTCACGTGGCGGAATTGGTAGACGCGTATGATTCAGGATCATATAGGTAATTCTGTGGAGGTTCGAGTCCTCTCGTGAGCACCATTTCACCGGGTTCGGCAGGGCGCAGGGGGCGCTTCTTTTTTGCTCATGCAGGACCCGGTTTTCGTCAAAGACGCCTTCGCTAAGATTGCGCGGCGCTACATGCTTACGAATCACGTGCTGTCGCTGGGCACGGACATCCTGTGGCGGCGGCGGGTGGCGCGGCGGGTGGCGGAGCTGCAGCCGAAGGCGCTGTTGGATGTGGCCACAGGCACGGGGGACTTGGCGGAGGCGATTTTTGCGGTGGTGGGGTCGAGCTGCGCCATCACGGGGGCGGATTTCAGTGCTCCGATGTTGGGGGTGGCGCAGGCGCGCTCGTTTCCGGCGGAGTGGTTGGTGGCGGACGCCTTGGCGCTGCCGTTTGCGGAGGCTTCGTTTGATGTGGTCACGGTGGCTTTTGGGCTGCGCAATATGGCGGATTGGCCCCGGGCGATCCAGGAGATGGCGCGGGTGCTCCGGCCGGGCGGGCATTTGGTGGTGCTGGATTTTTCGCTGCCGACCTTGCCCGGGCTGCGCGGGGCGTATCGGTTTTACTTGCACCGGGTGCTGCCTTGGCTGGCGGGTTGGCTCACGGGCCAGCGCGCGGCTTATCAATATCTTTCGGGGACGATTGAGCGTTTCCCGAGCGGAGCGGCCATGGGGGAACTGCTCCAGGCAAACGGCTTTGCTCGGAGCGAGGCTACGCCCTTGAGCGGGGGGATCGCTTCGATTTATGTGGCGGGTAAGGCGGTGGGGTTAGGTGATGGGAGGTGATGGGAGGTGATGGGATGGGAGGTGATGGGATGGTGATGGGAGGGCGTGAAAAAGCCGACATCCCGGAGGATGTCGGCTGGGGGGAGCGGGCGAGGGGCCCGGGTTTGGCTAGTAGCGGTAGTGTTCGGCTTTGTAGGGGCCTGCTTTGTCTACGCCGAGGTAGGCGGCTTGGTCGTCGCTGAGGACGGTGAGCTTGACGCCGATTTTTTCGAGGTGGAGGCGAGCGACTTCTTCGTCGAGTTCCTTGGAGAGGCGGTAGACGCCTGGTTGGTAGGAATCCTTTTTGTTCCAGAGGTCGAGTTGGGCGAGGGCTTGGTTGGTGAAGCTGGCGCTCATGACGAAGGCGGGGTGGCCGGTGGCGCAGCCGAGGTTCATGAGGCGGCCTTCGGCGAGCATGTAGATGCTGCGGTCGCCGGGGACGTCGTAGCGATCGTACTGGGGTTTGATGTTGATGCGGGTGACGCCCTTTTCGTTGTTGAGCTTGTCGACTTGGATTTCGTTATCGAAGTGGCCGATGTTGCAGACGATGGCCTGATCCTTCATGTTGAGCATGTGTTTCAGGGTGATGACGTCCTTGTTGCCGGTGGTGGTGACGTAGATGTCGGCGATGCCGAGGGTGTCTTCGACGGTTTTGACTTCGAAGCCTTCCATGGCGGCCTGGAGGGCGTTGATGGGGTCGATTTCGGTGACGATGACGCGAGCGCCGAAGCCGCGGAGGGAGTGGGCGGAGCCTTTGCCGACGTCGCCGTAGCCGCAGACGCAGGCGACTTTGCCGGCGATCATGACGTCGGTGGCGCGCTTGAGGCCGTCGGCGCAGGATTCGCGGCAGCCGTAGAGGTTATCGAATTTGGATTTGGTGACGGAGTCGTTGACGTTGATGGCGGGGACGAGGAGTTGGCCGGCCTCCATCATTTGGTAGAGGCGGTGGACGCCGGTGGTGGTTTCTTCGGAGACGCCCTTCCAGTCCTTGACGATGTCGTGGAAGATGGTGGGTTGTTCGGCGTGGACCTTTTTGAGGAGGTCTTTGATGACTTGTTCTTCGTGGTTGCCGCTGGGGGAGTTCACCCAGTCGCTGCCGTTTTCGAGTTCGAAGCCTTTGTGGATGAAGAGGGTGGCGTCGCCGCCGTCGTCGATGATGAGTTGGGGTCCGGGGGCGTCGACGTGGCAGATGGCCTTCCAGGTGCAGTCCCAGTATTCTTCGAGGGACTCGCCTTTCCAGGCGAAGACGGGGATGCCGGCGGCGGCGATGGCGGCGGCGGCGTGGTCTTGGGTGGAGAAGATGTTACAGGAAGCCCAGCGGACCGTGGCGCCGAGTTCGACCATGGTTTCGATGAGAACGGCGGTTTCGATGGTCATGTGGAGGCTGCCGGTGACGCGGACGCCTTGGAGGGGCTTGTCTTCGCCGTATTTGGCGCGGATGGCCATGAGGCCGGGCATTTCGTGCTCGGCGATGTCGAGGGTTTTGCGGCCCCAGGGGGCGAGGGAGATGTCGGCGACTTGGTAGTC
>CALQKQ020000008.1 GCA_943331195.2 Akkermansia muciniphila
GGCGCCACCGGCTGCGCCCCAGCCAAATAATAAGGATCCGACACCCGCCCCACATGCCACAACTGCAGCAAGATCAAGCCCCCCTCCTCATGCACCGCCCCCGTCACCTTTTTCCAACCCTCCACCTGCTCCTCCGACCAAATGCCAGGCGTGTCAGGATACCCCACCCCCATCGCATCCACCGACGTCGCCTCACTCAAAATCAACCCCGCCGTCGCCCGCTGCCGATAGTACGTCGCCATCAACTCATTCGGCACCCGCCCTGGACTGCAGCGACAGCGCGTCAACGGCGCCATGATGATTCGGTTGGGAAGGGCGAAAGCTCCCGCGCGCAGCGGAGTGTGAAGAAGGGAAGTGGCCATAGCTAAAGGGGGAAATCAGTCAGAAATTGAAAGACGCCCTCACCCTGAAACCGCCCCGCCCACAATTCCAGCGCGGAAGCACCCTCCCCCAACCCGACCTCACCCCTCCCGAATCTGCACCACCTTAGTCCGCCCCGAGGCCCCCAGCCTAATCGTCACGTCCGCCTTGCGGCAGCCAAAATGCTTCGCCACCAGCCCGATCAACTCCGCATTCGCCTTCCCCTCCACCGGCGCAGCCTTCAGCTTGGCCTGCCAGCCCAGCCCCTCCCCCAAATCCTCCAAAACGCTGACTTTCGCGTTAGGCTTGACCTTGACCTGAAAACGGCGCTCGCTGCTCATATTCATAAAAAATAGCCTACCTCAGTTCACCCAAGGCCGGGCCTGCTTTATAAAGAGCTTGCCCGCCTGGGTGATTTTGAACTCCACCTCCATGGCGAAGTCCGGGTCCGACCAGGCATTGTACAAGCTGCGAAAGCGATTCTGAATCGCCGAAAGCCGGTCCGCCAGGTCCCAGGCCTGCGCCGTGCTCAGCAGACTGGTCCGCGTCGCCTGCAAGCTAGAATAGCTCACGTGTTGGATTTCATAGCGCGTCAGCCCCATCAACGAAGCAATGAGAAACTCCTCCGGAATGACCGTCTGACCCGGATTCGTGATCAGCTCTTCCCCCTTCTGCACATTGACATAATACCCCCGCCAATTGGGGTCGATCAAGTTCTTCGAAACCGCCACCCCATTGGCCTGCTCATCGTCCGTATTCGGAATCAGCAACACCGCCATCGCCGCGCCAAAGTGGTCAATCCGGTAAAAATCCCGCTCCTCAAACGCCCGAAAATTCCACAGACTAGCCCACACCTGGCGCACCGTCTTGTGCAGCGAACCCTCGTCCGGCCGATGCGTATAGGAATCATAAAGCCCCGCCCCATTGAAGCCCGGGAGATCCTCATTGTTCGTGCTCGACCGACAGCGGATCGCCACCCCCGGCGCAAAGGCCGCTTGGGTCGCCGCCAAGGCACTGCGCAGCGCCACCGGCACCGTCCCCGCCTTCAACAACGCGCGAAACTCGCTCAAGCGCGCCTCCCGCACCGCCGCATCCCCCCGAAAGCCCGGCTCCTGCACCATCAGCTTCGCATACGCATAAAAACCATTCTCCAACATGAAAGCATCATAGAAAGAAAAGGGCACCGCATAGCCATCCGGCGAAAGCCCCGCCGGCAGCAGGCGCCGCAACTCCGCCACATTAGCCGCCTTCGCCCCCACGCTGCTGCTCCCACTAAAAGCCACCGCACTCAGCGGCCTAATCGAAACCACCGCAAGATCCCGCACCGGCATCGTCGCCACCTTCGGCCGCAAACCCTCCAACCGCGCCTCCACCTCCGCCGCACTCGCCTCCCGCAACCACAACCCATCCGACCCCACCTCCATCCGCACCAGCTTCCCCGCCAAGGCCACAATCCGTGCATCGCTCAGGGCCTCCTTCAAGTAACAGTTAGGCGTCTGGTTCTGCCGCGCCTTGAGGTTGATGTGCGAAAGCGGCGTCTGCGGCGCCGCCGTAATGATCCCCGCCACCCGAGACAAATCCGCCGGCACCGTCGCCAACACCACAATGTCCCGCGCCGTCACCGCCGTCGTCCCCCCTCCCACCACCAAACGCCCAAAGGAAACCCCCGGATTCAGCACGCTATACCGACTCGAGGCAAACAGCTCCGCGCTCGAAATGCGGTCGATCGCCGCCCCCTCCCACTGCGCCGCCTCGCTCTCCATCCGCGTCTCCTGGCTCAGCCCCGCCGGATGATAGGCCAGCCGCCGGTCCATCCACGGCAGCGCCCGCGAAACCAAGTTATAAGCCATCCGAACATGCCCAAACCCCACCGCATCGCTCGGCCAAAACTCCATCGCAAATAGTCCCGACAGCCCCGACGGCCCCGCGCCGCCCGCATAGTGCGGATAATAAATCAGGCTCCCAGCAATCTGGCGGCGCGCATCGCTGAAGTAGGTCTCATTGTTGAAAGTCGTCAGGTCAGACCGGTAGCCCAGCACGTCCTCCGCAAAATAAAAGTGATACTGGTGAATGTTGGTGTTCAGAAAATAAAGCCGCGGCGCCGCCGTGTTCGCCCCCATGATGAGAAACTTCACCTCGCGCACATCCGCCGCCCCCGGAAAGTTGTCGCGGTGCGCCAATTTCTCATAGCGCACCGGATCCGTCATCACTATCGCCGCATCCGTCGTCGCCGGAGCCACCGCCGGATTGAACGCATTGCCCAGGGTCCCCAACTTCCACTCCGCCACATCGTCCAACCCATCGCCATCGCTATCCAACGGCGCCGTCAAGGGCACCGCCCCCACCCGATAAAAAGCCCGCCGCGCCATGCTCGCCGGATCTCGCAGCACCACCGCCGCCCCACTCCCCGGCTGCAGCGCCACCGACAGCCATGGCCCCGCCAAGCTGTCCGCCCGTTGTAGTAAATAATAGTGGTCCGCCGCACTCGGCAGCGCCGCCTGAAAATGCCCCCCCGCACTGGCCTCCACCTCCAGCTCCCCCAGGCTTCCCCCCAAACTCGCCGCCCCCGCCACCAGCCGCCCCACCCCCAGCGCCAACCAGCCAAAAACAAACCAACCACGCGAAAGGCCACATTTCATGCTCCCACCTTACCACAGCCCCGCCACCTTGGCCAGCCCACGTCTGCGCTTGCCCCCTACCCCATTTTGCCCCCTTCCCTAGGTGACAATCGCAGGGAAACTGCTACACCTTCCCAGCCCAAGCCGCTCTCGCCGCCTCGCTCCCCCCTTCTTCCAACCATCCTAACTCACCATCATGTCACCCTCCCTCTCCTGGCGCACCCTCGCCGCCGCCATCCCCGCCCTCGTTCTCTGCCTCGCCCCCGCCGCCCGCGCCGCCGAAGGCTGGATCACCAGCTTCGACGACGCCAAGGCCACCGCCGCCAAGGACCACAAGGACATCCTCATGGACTTCACCGGCTCCGACTGGTGCGGCTGGTGCATCAAACTCCAAAAAGAAGTCTTCACCCTCGACGCCTTCAAAAACGAGTCCCCCAAGCACTTCGTCATGCTCGAACTCGACTTCCCCCAGAAAAAAGAACTCGCCAAGGACCTCAAGGCCCAAAATGAAAAACTCCAGGAAACCTACGCCATCGAAGGCTTTCCTACTATTCTCCTAACGGACGCTAAGGGCCGCCCCTACGCCAAAACCGGCTACATGCCCGGCGGGCCCGAAGCCTACAATAAACACCTCAACGACCTCCGCGCCGTCCGCGAATCCCGCGACGCCGCCTTCAAAAAAGCCGATGCCGCCCAAGGCCTCGATAAAGCCAAGGCCATCCAAGAAGGCCTCAAGGCCCTCCCCCCAGAATTGGTCAAAGCCTATTACAAAGCCGAAGTCGATCAAGTCATCGCCCTCGACACCGCCGACACCCTCGGCCTCAAATCCCAAAAAGCCTACGGCGATAAGCGCGCTAAACTCGACGCCTCCCTCGAAGAATTCGCCAAATCCCAAAAACCCCAGGAGTTCTCCGACGCCATCGACGCCTTCATCGCCGCCGAAAAAGTCGCCGGCACCGACCTCCAGGACCTCCTCATGACCAAATTGCAGGTCCTCGGCCCCAGCGACCTCGACAAAGCCGATGCCCTCCTCGACGACGTCATCAAAGTCGACGAAAAATCCGAACTCAGCGCCCGCGCCAAGTCCATCAAAGAACGCATCGTCCAAATGCGCCAACAGGTCGAAAAATCCAAAGCCGACCCCGCCGACAAAGCTGCCCCCGCTGACAAAGCTGACAAAGCTGACAAAGCTGACAAAGCCGACAAAGCCGACAAAAAGTAAGGCCTGACCCCGCACCTTCCCCCCCCCTCAGGGGCTCCGGCACCCCGCCGGAGCCCCTTTCTGGTTCCTCCCCCCGCAGGCCTTCACCCCCTCCTCCATCCTCCCATGCCCTCCCTGCTCCGCCCCCTCGCCGCCTGCTTCGCCGCCTTCTCCCTAGCGCTCAGCGCCGCCTCCGCCGAATCCCGCTGGGAAGTCCCCTTCGGCGGCAACGCCTACCTCACCACCGCAGCCCCCGGCAGCTCCGATGGCCTGCGCCGCTCCGGCACCACCCGCTGGCAAGATCCCAGCACCATCTTCAGCGTCTACTTCCACCTCGACCACCCCGCCGACCTCCACCTCGCCCTCCGCTTCAAAGAACCCCTCGGCGACGCCACCATCCAAGCCCGCCTCGGCGACCAACGCGCCGACTCCGCCCCCCGCACCCAGCCCTCCCGCGAACTCCCCCTCGGCCAATTCCACGTCACCTCCCCAGGCTACGTCCGCATCGACCTCCAAGGCCTCCGCCGCGCCGCCGCCGACTTCGGCGAAGCCTCCGACCTCCTCATCTCCACCGCCACCGACAACCTCCAGCTGTCCTGCGTCAAAACCAACCAAGACAACATGTTCTATTGGGGCCGCCGCGGGCCCTCCGTGCACCTTTCCTATCAAATGCCTCGCGATCAGCCGATCGAATACGCCTACAGCGAACTAACCGTTCCCGAAGGCCAAGACCCTCCCGGCTCCTACTTCATGGCCAACGGCTTCGGCGAAGGCTACTTCGGCTTTCAAGTCAAAAACGGCGGCGAACGCTGGGTCCTCTTCTCCGTCTGGAGCCCCTTCTCCACCGACCGCCCCGCCGACGTCCCCGAGGCCGATCGCATCGTCCTCCTCGCCAAAGGCGATGGCGTCCGCGTCGGTGAATTCGGCAACGAAGGCTCCGGCGGCCAAAGCGTCCTCGTCTTCCCCTGGCGCTCCGGAACCACCTACCGCTTCCTCACCTCCGTCAAACCCGATGGCCAAGGCCGCACCCTCTACACCTCCTGGTTCAGCGAACTCGGCCAAGACCCTTGGAAGTTAGTGGCCCAGTTCCGCCGCCCCAAAACCGATAAACACCTCACCGGCTTCCACTCCTTCCTGGAAAACTTCTTCGACACCGAAGGCTATCGCACCCGCACCGCGCACCACGCCAATCCCTGGCTCCGCGACCCCGCCGGACAATGGCACCCCATCACCGAAGCCCGCCTCACCGGCGATGCCACCGCCAACGGCAAACACCGCCTCGACTACGCCGGCGGCCTCCAGGGCCCAGGCTTCTTCCTCCGCAATGGCGGATTCTTCAGCGACAACACCCCCCTCAACCAGTCCTTCCGCCTCACCTCACCTCCCGCCCATCCCCCCCAAATCGACTTCGCCAAACTGCCCGGCCTCTAACCGCTCTCACCCCACCTTCCGCGCCCTCCCCCAATCCGCCCAACCCCCCCAAACCATGTCACGGCTTGCGCCTCGCCTCAGTTTGGGTTCCCCTCCCCCTCACCACCTCTTGCTATGCTCACCGGACTTTCCTACCTAGGTTTTCAACGCTCCGCCCCCAGCGGTCTCACCTTCACCGCCCGCGCCGCCGCCACCGGCGCCGCACTCCCCACCACCTACCACGCCGCCTCCCCAGCCGATGTCGCCGCCGCTGCCCACCTCGCTCAGCAAGCGTTCCCCGCCTTCCGCGACCTCCCCGGCACCTCGCGCGGCGCCTTCCTCCGCGCCATCGCCGCCAATATCGAAGCCCTCGGCCAAACCCTAACGGACCTCGCAATGGCCGAAACCGGCTTGCCCGAACCCCGCATCAAAGGCGAAACCGCCCGCACCTGCGGACAATTGCGCCTCTTCGCCGCCATGGTCGAAGATGGCTCCTGGGTCGACGCCCGAATCGACCGCGCCGACCCCTCCCGCAGCCCCCTTCCCAAACCCGACACCCGCTCCCAACTCCGCCCCCTCGGCCCCGTCGTCGTCTTCGGAGCCGCTAACTTCCCCCTAGCCTACTCCACCGCCGGGGGCGACACCGCCTCCGCCCTCGCCGCCGGCTGCCCCGTCATCGTCAAAGCCCACCCCGGCCACCCCGGCACCGCCGGTCTCGTCGCCGCTGCCATCGTGGACGCCGCCCGCAGCCTCGGCCTCCCCGAGGGCACCTTCTCCATGCTTTACGACCTCGGCCACGCCACCGGCGCCGCCCTCGTCTCCCATCCCTCCATCCAAGCCGTCGGCTTCACCGGCTCCCGCAGCGGCGGCCTCGCCCTCATGCAGCTCGCCGCCCAGCGCCCCCAGCCCATTCCCGTCTTCGCCGAAATGAGCAGCGTCAATCCCGTCTTCCTCCTCCCCGGAGCCCTAGCCGAACGCGGGGCCGCCCTCGGTGCCGCCCTAGCCGCTTCCGTAGCCCTCGGCGTCGGCCAATTCTGCACCAACCCCGGCCTCGTCATCCTCGACCGCCGCGCCGACTCCACCCCCTTCCGCGACGCCCTCGCCGCCGCCCTCCAGGCCACCGCCCCCGCCCCCATGCTCAACGCCGGCATCCGCCAAAACTACCTCCTCACCCGCGACGCCCTCGCCGCCCATCCCGACGTCCGCGAACTCCTCACCGTCCCCACCCCCCATCCCGCCTGCGGCGGGGCCGCCCTCTTCGAAACCAGCGCCGCCGCCCTCCTCGCCAACCCCTCCCTCAGCGGCGAAGTCTTCGGCCCCTCCACCCTCCTCGTCACCGCCGACGGCCCCGAGGAAATGCTCGCCATCGCCCGCGCCCTCGAAGGCCAACTCACCGCCACCGTCCACGCCGCCGCCAGCGACCTCCCCACCCAGCGCGACCTCCTCGCCATCCTCGAAACCCGCGTCGGCCGCGTCCTCGGCGCCGGCTTCCCCACCGGCCTCGAAGTCAACCACAGCATCGTCCACAGCGGCCCCTTCCCCGCCACCTCCGACGGCCGCAGCACCAGCGTCGGCGGCGCCGCCCTCTTCCGCTTCACCCGGCAAGTCTGCTGGCAAGACGTCCCCGACGCCCTCCTCCCCCCCGCCCTTCAAGAGGCTAACCCCCTCGCCCTGCGCCGCACCGTCGACGGCACTCCCACCTAGCTGATAGCAAAAACCGGCCCCTCTGCCCAGCCCGCCATGCCCCTATCCATCCGCCCCCGCCGCAACCGCCAAAGCGCCGCCATCCGCGGCTTGGTCCGCGAAACCCGCCTCTCCCCCCGCCAATTCATCCTCCCCCTCTTCATCACCGAAGGTTCCCTCGACGAACCCATCGCCTCCATGCCCGGCTGCCACCGCTGGAGCCTCGACGGCCTCGTCGCCGAAGCCCACTCCGCCTGGGCCGCCGGCATCCGCGCCATCGTCCTCTTCCCCCGCATCGCCGATAACCTCAAAACCCCCCAAGCCGAAGAAGCCTGGAATCCTAACGGCTTGGTCCCCCGCGCCATCCGCGCCCTCCGCGCCGCCCTCCCCGCCTTGGCCATCATCACCGACGTCGCCCTCGACCCCTACAACAGCGACGGCCACGACGGCTTGGTCGCCGATGATGGCCGCATCCTCAACGATGAAACCGTCGTCGCCCTCTGCCGCCAAGCCCTCTGCCACGCCCACGCCGGCGCTACCCTCGTCTCCCCTAGCGACATGATGGACGGCCGCGTCGCCGCCCTCCGCGCCGCCCTCGATGCCGCCCATTTCCCCGACGTCGGCATCATGAGCTACACCGCCAAATACGCCAGCGCCTGCTACGGCCCCTTCCGCGGCGCCCTCGACTCCGCTCCCAAATCAGGCGATAAAAAAACCTACCAAATGGACCCCGCCAACCGCCGCGAAGCCGTGCGCGAGGCCCGCCTCGACGAAGCCGAAGGCGCCGATATCCTCATGGTCAAACCCGCCGGCTTCTACCTCGACATCCTCCACCAACTCCGCAGCGAAACCCCCCTCCCCCTCGCCGCCTACCAAGTCAGCGGCGAATACCTCATGATCAAATCCGCCGTCGCCGCCGGTTGGCTCGACGAAAAAAAAATCGTCCTCGAATCCCTCACCGCCATCCACCGCGCCGGCGCCGACCTCATCCTGACGTATTTTGCCAAACAGGCCGCCCTCTGGCTCGCCGAAGGCGAAGAATGAAGACCCCCGACTACGACCTGCTAAACCGATCCTCCGCCGGACCGCTCCCGCTCTGGCAGCGCACCCCGCCCCGGTTCGCCACCAGGTGATTCAAGCAATGCCACACCTCCTCCGCATCCGCCCCCAAGCGATACGCTAGAGTCTCCGCGCTCACTTCCTCGCCCACCGCCATCCCCGCCTCCACCGCCCCCAACAAACGCAAAAACTCCCCCGCCGCCTGCTTGCCCGACTCCACCCCAGGCTGATGATAGGCATTGATGTTGACCAGGCTAGCGTAAAACCCAACCGCCCGCTCAAACAGCGCAATGAGCATGCCCAAGCTGTGCGCGTTGACCTCGGCCACGCTCAAGGTCAGGCTTTCCCGCCCCCCCTCGCTGAGCGCCCGCCGCGTCCCCCGCAAGAATCCCTGCAAGTAGTCCCCACAAGTCACCCCCGCTTCCACTTCCAAGGCCACCCCGCGCTGCGCCTGCCGCACCTCAATGAAGGTCGCAAAAAAGTTGTTCACCCCATCGCGCAACTGCTGCACATAGGCGTGCTGGTCCGTCGACCCCTTATTGCCATAGACCGCTATGCCCTGGTGCACCACCGCCCCCGCGCGATCCCGCTCCTTGCCCAGCGACTCCATCACCAACTGCTGCAAGTATTTGCTCATCAACACCAGCCGGTCCTTGTAGGGCAAAATGACCATGTCCTTCGCCCCCCGCCCGCCCCCCGCCGAAAACCACATCAAGGCCATCAACAGCGCCATGTTTTGCGCTAGAGGCAACGACCGCGTCTTCTCATCTACCGCCGCCGCCCCCGCCAAAAAGGCGTCAATGTCCACCCCCTGCAAGGTCGCCGGCACCAGGCCCACCGTGTGCATCACCGAAGTGCGCCCGCCCACCCAATCCTGCATCGGAAAACGCTTCAGAAATCCTTCTGCTATGGCGTAGCCGTCCAGCTTACTCCCCACCCCCGTCACCGCCACCGCGTGCCGCGCAAACGTCAGGCCCGCCGCCTCATAGGCCGCCTTGGCACACAGCATCCCATTGCGCGTCTCCGCCGTGCCCCCGCTCTTGGAAATGATCACCACCAAGGTCCTCCCCAAGCGATCTGCCAGGCAGCCCAGCACCCGCTGGATGCCGTCCGGATCAGTGTTGTCAAAAAAATGCAGCGCCATCGGCGCATCCCGCTCCACCAGGGCCTCCGAGACCAACTGCGGCCCCAAGGCCGATCCGCCAATCCCAATCACCAACAATTCGCGAAAAATCTCCCCCCCCTCGCTCCGCACCGCTCCCCCATGCACCGCCGCCGCAAAAGCCTTGCTCTCCGCAATGTCCCCTTCAATCTGCCGCCGAATCGCCTCCGTCGGCGCCAAGCCCGCCTGGCGCAGCCAGTAGTGACCCACCATGCGCTGCTCGTCAGCGTTGGCCATCGCCCCCGCTTCCAGCGCCCTCATCTCCGCCAAGGCCTGCTCCGCCGGGCCCTCCATATCCGTTAAAAAGTTCTCCCCGTGGTGCATGCGGCTAATGTCTAGCCATAGGCCAAGCTCCTCATAGCGGACAAAGGATTGGCGAAAACGAGACCAAGTTGCAGAAGCAGGCATAGCGCAAAAAAGAAAAAAACGATCCCTTCAGCTATCCTCCAATTCCCCTCCCGGGAAAGGGAAAATCTGCCCCCAGCCCCCCCGCGCCCCCCGCCCCGCGCATCCCCTGGAAGATCCTCACCCCATCCCCGTAAAAAGAGGGCCTTCGCCCCGGGGTCACCCCAGCGAAGGCCTCGCCCTCCCTCTATCCACCCTGCCAACGCTTCCTCCTATGACCACCGCCCCTCCCACCTTCCAACGCTTCTGCCGCCTCGCCCTCTCCGCCGCCTTCCTCGGCGCCGCCCTCTCCGCTCCCGCGCTCCGCGCCGCCGACCTATCCGTCAAAACCGGTCAAAAAATTTCCTTCTTGGGGGACTCCATCACCGAAGCCGGAGCCGGCCCCCAAGGCTACGTCACCCTCGTGATCCGCGGCTTGGACGCCAACGGCGTCAAAGCCACCGCCCTCCCCGCCGGCATCAGCGGCCACAAATCTAACCAAATGCTCGAGCGCCTCGAGCGCGATGTCCTCAGCAAAAAACCTGACTGGATGACTCTCAGCTGCGGCGTCAACGATGTCTGGCACGGCGCCAACGGCATCCCCCTCGACCAATACCGCAAAAACATCACCCAAATCGTGGAAAAATGCCAGTCCGCAGGCATCAAGGTCGTCATCCTCACTTCCACCATGATCGGCGAAGACCAACCTAACGAAAACAACCAAAAGCTCGCTCCCTACAACGCCTTCCTCCGCGACCTCGCCAAGGAAAAGAAATGCCTCCTCGCCGACCTCAACGCCGACATGCAGGCCGCCCTCGCTAAACTCGGTGCCGCCAAAAAGGGCAACGCCCTCACCGGCGACGGCGTCCACATGAACCCCGCCGGCGATCAAATGATGGCCACCGGCGTCCTCAAAGCCTTCGGCTTGAGCGCCCCCCAACTCGAAAAAGCCCAACGCAGCTGGGCCGAACCCGCCCCCGCCGCCAAATAAGGATCTCCCGCGCGACACCTCCTCGCCTTCCCTAAAATCGGGCGCGCCCGGCCCCCGTGGCCGGGCCCGCTCAATAGGCTAGCCAGGGCGAAAGCCACTTCTCCACCTCGGCCACCGCCATCCCCTTGCGCGCCGCGTAGTCCTCGATCTGATCCTTCCCCAGATCCGTCCCAATGCCAAAGTACTTGGCCTCGGCGTGGTTGAAATAAAACCCGCTGACACTAGAGCCCGGATGCATCGCACAGCTCTCCGTCAGCTCGCATCCCGTTAGGCTGGTGGCCTCCAGCAAGTCAAAAAGGGTGCGCTTCTCGGTGTGGTCCGGCTGGGCCGGATAGCCCGGGGCCGGCCGGATCCCGCGGTATTTTTCGCGGATCACTTCCTGGCGCGTCAAATCCCCCGGTTGCTCCATGCCGCACAGGAAACGCGCCTGCTGGTGCAGCCACTCCGCAAAGGCCTCCGCGAAGCGGTCCGCCAACGCTTTGACAATGATCGACGAATACGGATCCTGCTGCTCATCAAAGGCTTTGGCGTATTCATCCGCCCCGTGGATCGTCACCACAAAGCCGCCCACCCAGTCCGCCCGACCGCTCGCGCGCGGGGCCGTGAAATCGCTCAGCGCAAAGTTAGGCGTGGGGCTGCCGCCCGTCTTGACCACCTGCTGGCGCAACGTGTGCAAGGTAGCCCGCTTCTCCTGGCGCGTCTCGTCCCGGTAAATCTCAATGTCGTCGCCCACCGCGTTGGCCGGAAAAAAGCCCGTGACCCCCTTGGGCACAAAGTGCTGTCCGGCGATGATTTCATCGAGCAGCACCTGGGCATCCGCATAGAGCTTCGCCGCCGTCTCCTCCGCCTGCTGGCGCAATTCCGGGTCCTCCGCCGCCGAGGCAAAGCGCTGCTCCTCCTCCTTCCAGCGCCCCCGCAATTCCCAGGCGTGGAAAAAGGGCGACCAATCAATGTACTCGCGTAGATCTGTCAGTCGCGCAGGCGGGATCAGCCCCGCGCCGCCGTCCTCGCCCACCGCCATCAGCCCCAGCTGCTTCGGCTGGGCAATGTCAGCCTGAGCCCAATCGACCGCGAAGGCCTTGGCGCGGGCTTCTTCTAACGCCAAAATGGCGCGCTTCTTTTTATTCCCATATTGCTCCCGCAAGGTAGCGTGGCGGGCCTCGTTGTCGGCGACAAATTTCTCCTTCTGCCCCTCGCTCAGCAAGGAAGTCGCCACCGGCACGCTGCGGGAAGCATCCAACACATGGACGATGGTCCCCCGGTAGTGATGCGCCAACTTGATCGCAGTGTGCGCCGCACTGGTGGTGGCCCCGCCAATCAGCAGCGGAGTCGTCATCCCCTGCCGCTCCATCTCCGCCGCCACGTGGGCCATCTCGTCCAAGCTAGGCGTGATCAGGCCAGACAAGCCAATGATGTCCGCCTTCACCTCCCGCGCCTTCTCCAAAATCCGCTCGCACGGCACCATCACCCCCATGTCGATCACCTCGAAATTGTTGCACGCTAACACGATACCCACAATGTTCTTGCCGATGTCGTGAACGTCTCCCTTCACCGTGGCCAGCACGATTTTGCCCGCGTTGCTCTTCTCCTCCACTTCCGCCGCCACCGCCGTGCCACTGGCTAGGGCCAACGCTTTCGCCTCGGCGCGGCCGCGCTGCCGCTCCTCTTTCTCGGCCTCCATGAACGGCTGCAGCCAAGCCACGCTCTTCTTCATGACCCGCGCGCTCTTCACCACCTGCGGCAAAAACATCTTGCCCGCCCCAAAAAGATCCCCCACCACGCTCATCCCATCCATCAACGGCCCCTCAATCACCCCCAGCGGCCGCCCATATTTGAGCCGCGCCTCCTCGGTGTCTTCGTCGATGAAATCCGTTAGCCCCCTGAGCAAGGCGTGGCGCAAACGCTCCTCCACCGGCGCCTCCCGCCACGACAGATCGGCCTCCACCTTCTTGCCCGCCACCCCTTTGAATTGCTCCGCGTAGTCCACCAAAATCTCCGTGGCGTCCGGGCGGCGGTTCAACAAGACGTCCTCTACTTTCAAAAGCAACTCCGGCTCAATCTCTTCGTAAACCTCTAACATCCCAGCGTTGACAATCCCCATGTCCAGCCCCGCCTTGATCGCGTGGAACAAAAAGGCGCTGTGCATGGCCTCGCGCAGTTTGTTGTTCCCCCGGAAGCTAAACGAAATGTTGCTCACCCCGCCGCTCACCCGCGCCCCTGGCAGGTTCTCCTTGATCCAGCGCGTCGCATTGATGAAGTCCACCGCATAGTTGTTGTGCTCCTCAATGCCCGTCGCCACCGTCAGGATGTTGGGGTCAAAAATAATGTCCTCCGGCGGAAAGCCCACCTCATCCACTAAAATGTTATAGGCCCGCTGACAAATCCGAATCTTGTTGGGATAGTCCGCCGCCTGCCCCTCCTCATCGAAGGCCATCACCACCGCCGCCGCCCCATATTGCAACACCCGGCGGGCCGACTCCTTGAATTTCTCCTCGCCCTCTTTCAGGGAAATGGAATTCACGATCCCCTTGCCCTGCAACACCTTGAGCCCCGCCTCAATCACGCTCCACTTCGACGAATCAACCATGATCGGCACTTTGGCAATTTCCGGCTCCGCCTGGATCAACTTCAGGAAATGCGTCATGGTCGCCTCTCCGTCTAACAGGCCTTCGTCAAAGTTGATGTCAATGACGTTGGCCCCATTCTCCACCTGCTGGCGCGCAATGGTTAAGGCCTCGTCCAATTTGCCCTCCTTCACTAACTTGCTAAACTTCGGCGAACCCGTCACATTGGTCCGCTCCCCAATCATGAGAAAATTCGACGCCGCACTCACGGTGTAAGGCTGAGACCCGCTCAGCCGCATCGGCGGGATCGCCGGCACCTCCGGCAACAACCGCGGCGCATGCCGCCCCACCGCCCGCGCAATCGCCGCAATGTGCTCCGGCGTATTCCCACAACAGCCCCCCGCCAGGTTCAGCAGCCCACTCGCCGCAAACTCATCCATGAGCCGCTCCATGTCCTCCGGCAAATACGGAAAACCCGTCGGCGATAGCGGATCCGGCTCGCCCGCATTCGGATAGGCACTCACAAAAGTATCGCACTTCGCCGCCAACTCCGCCAAATGCGGCCGCATCTTCTCCGGCCCCAGCGAACAATTCAGCCCAATCGAAAGCGGCCGAATGTGCCGCATCGCATGCAGATAGGCTTCCGTCACCTGACCAGAAATCATGGTCTCGCCCCCATTCCCCACCGCCGCCGATATCATCACCGGAAGCCGCAACTTATCCGCCGCAAACACATCCCCTATCGCCACCACCGCCGCCTTCGCATTCAGCGTGTCAAAAATCGTCTCCACCATCAAAATGTCCGACCCGCCCGCAATCAATCCCCGAATTTGATGCCGATACGCCTCCACCGCCTGGTCAAACGTGATCCGCCGAAAACTCAAGTCCTCCGGATCCGGAAATTGCGACAGCGATACCGTCATCGGCCCAATCGCCCCCGCCACATACCGCTTCCGCCCCGTCCGCTCCCCGATCTCATCCGCCCATCGGCGACACAGCCGCGCCGATTCATAATTGATGTCCCAGGCCAACTCATGCAAAAACTTGTCTTCTAGCACCTTCTGGAAAAACTCCGGCCCCTTGCGACCCTCCATCTCCTCCGCCCCCCCCTCCCAGCCAGGATGAAAAAACTCGCTCTGCGCCAAACTCGTCCCCGAAAACGTGTTCGTCTCAATGATGTCCGCCCCCGCCTCCAAAAACCGCTTGTGAATGTCCCCAATCACATCCGGCCGCGTCAGCGACAACACATCCCCATTGTTCCGCAAATCCTTCGGCGCTTTCCGAAACCGCTCCCCCCGCGTCTGCCCCTCATCCAACCCATACCCACGGATCGTCGTCCCCATGGCCCCATCAATCACCAAAATGCGCTTCGCCAACTCCGCCCGCAGCTCCCCCTCCACATTCGGGCGCACATCGTAAAAAGCAGGACTCTCAGGCGTAAGGATCGTAGACACCCTTCCAAATTAGGAATGTTCTCCCCGCTTTCAAGAGAAAGCATCATAATATCCCGATATGTTGATGCGTTGCCCGACTCGCCCCCGCCCCCGCTTCCCCCGCCGCTCGCGTGACGAATCCACCTCCCGCCCCCCGTTTTCTCTGGCGCCCCTCCCGCCTACCCGCCACCATCCCCAGTGCCGCAACACCCCCTTGGCTTGGCGCCCTCCTGGGGAGCACCCCTGACACCCCTTACTTTTTCCCCTTCCTCTTCTACATGAAAACCCTGCCCCTGCTCGCCCTGCTGGCCTTCTCCCTCCTCCCCGCCGCCGCCTCCGCCAACTGGCCCGGCTTCCGCGGCCCCAGCCGCCAAGGCGACGCCCCCGGCCCCGCCCTCCCCCTCCAGTGGAGCCCCACCGACAAGGTCAAATGGAAAACCGCCGTCCCCGGCGAAGGCTGGTCCTCCCCCATCATCTGGGGCGACCGCGTCTTCCTCACCACCGCCGAAGCCGCCGGTGCCTCCTGCCGCATCCTCTGCTTCAACGCCGCCACCGGCGCCCTCCTCTGGAACACCGAAGTCTTCAAGCAGGCCACCGCCCGCAAGGAAACCCGCAATTCCTACGCCACCCCCACCCCCGTCACCGACGGCCAACTCGTCTACGCCGTCTTCGGCGGCGGAGGCATCGCCGCCGTCGACTTCTCCGGAAAAACCGCCTGGACCTTCACCGATTTCCACTTCTACAGCCGCCACGGCCTCGGAGCCTCCCCCCTCTTAGAAGACGGCATGCTCGTGATGCCCTGGGATGGGAGCACCGATCCCGACAAGGAAGGTGCCGACAAGGAACGGGTCGGCTGGCAGCTCCCCTGGGATCGCTCCTACGTCTTTGGCCTAGAGGCCGCCAGCGGCAAGCTGGCTTGGAAAACCGGCCGCGGCAGCTCCCGCATCGCCCACATCACCCCCAACCTCTGGACCGACGAAACCGGCCGCAAACAAGTCATCAGCGGCGCCGGCGACGTCCTCCAAGGCTTCGATTTGAAATCCGGCGAACGCCTCTGGAGCGCCCACAACGAAGGCGAAGGCGTCACCCCCTCCACCATCATCGCCGGCAATCTCGCCATCCAGCCCAACGGCTTCGGCGGCTACGACTCCGTCCGCGCCTACCGCCTCTCCGGTGCCAAAGGCGACGTCTCCGAATCCGCCTTCGCTTGGGAACAGAAAAAAAATGCCCCCAAAATGCCCTCCATGGTCTACGTCGCCCCCCACATCTACTGCGTCACCGAGGGCGGCCTCGCCTGGTGCGCCCAAGCAGAAACCGGGGAAATCGTCTACCGCGAACGCCTCGGGGGCACCTACGCCGCTTCCCCAGTGGTCTCTGGGGGCCGCATCTACGTCACCGACGACCTCGGCGAAACCCTCGTCCTCCCCGCCGCCCCCCGCTTCGAAGTCCTCGCCCGCAATCCCCTCGGCGAAAAAATCCAGGCCTCCCCCGCCGTCGCCGGCGGCCGGATTTTCTTCCGCACCGAGCAATCGCTCATCTGCATCGGCGATTAGGCCATTGGCCAGTCTCTATCCCCGGCACCGGCCCTCCCCTCCCCAAGCCTTTCGCCTGGGTGAATCTGTGTAGACAAGGAGCGGTTCCCATTTATGCTTATGCCGTCTGAGTCCCCCCCCTGGAGGCTCTGCCCCCTCCTTTCTCCATGATTCCTGCCCTGCTCCTGCTGGCCTCTGTCGTCTTCTTCCGCGTCGCCCCCTGGCTGAGCGGAGCGGATTCAGTGCGGGCTTTAGCGGGCTGGTCCCCCCTCATGGCCCTCGCCCTCTGCGGCGCCGCCTTTTTCCCCCGCCGCTGGGCCCTCGCCGCAGGTGCCGCCGCCGTGGTCCTCCCCCACCTGCTCATCAATTCCCTGCAAGGCTACTCTCTCTGGCACCCCTACCTGCCCGCCCTGCTCGTCGTCGTCGCCGCCGTCGTCGGCCTCGGGGTCGCCGTCGGCCCCAAGGCCCCGCTGCCCGTCTTTTGGGGTGCCTCTCTCCTCAGCACCGTGTTGTTCCACCTCGTGACCAACACGGTTTCTTTTTTTAGCAGCCCAGGCTATCCTGCAGGCCTCGCCGGCTGGTTCCAAGCCCAGACCACCGGCTTGCCCGAATACTCCCCCGCCACTTGGGTCTTTTCCCTGAAACAGTTGGCGGGAGACCTGCTCTTTACTACGGCCTTCGTCCTGGCCTGCCGCCCCCTCCGCGCCCCCAGCGCCGCTCCCCGCCCCGCCCTCGCCTGATCCCTTCACCTCCGCCACCCTCAACCCGCGCCCCCCGGAAGTCTATGAATCCCAGTGCTGCCGCCCTCGACCTGCCCTCCGAAGTGGATCCCACCGACTTCGCCCGCGCCTCCGTCAACCAAAAGCTCAGCGCGGAAGAAAAAATCCACCTTCTCGACCAGATGCTCCGCATCCGCCGCTTCGAAGAAGAAACCGGCAAACAATACGCCGCCAAACAAAAAATCGGCGGCTTCCTCCACCGCTACGACGGCCAAGAATCCATCGCCGTCGGCTGCGCCTCCCTCATGGGCCAGCACGATCACATGATCACCGCTTACCGCGACCACGGCCACGCCCTCGCCGTCGGCATGAGCATGAACGAATGCATGGCCGAACTCTTCGGCAAGGCCACCGGCTGCTCTAAGGGCAAGGGCGGCTCCATGCACTTCTTCGCCCCAGATAAAAACTACTGGGGCGGCCACGGCATCGTCGGCGGCCAAACCCCCCTCGGTGCCGGCCTCGCCTACGCCCTCAAATTCAACGGCCACCAAGGCTGCTGCATGTGCTTCATGGGCGACGGCGCCATCAACCAAGGTGCCTACCACGAGTCCCTCAACCTCGCCGGCCTCTTCAACCTCCCCGTCATCTACATCATCGAAAACAACGGCTACTCCATGGGCACCAGCCAGTGCCGCAGCAGCGCCTACAAAAATAGCCTCGCCTACCGCGCCGACGGCTACAACATCGTCTGGGACATCATCAACGGCTGGGACCTCTACGAGATGCGCGCCAAACTCGCCATCGCCATCGACCGCGCCCACAAGGAAAGCCGCCCCACCGTCATCGAAGTCATGACCTACCGGCACTACGGCCACAGCGTCGCCGACGCCAATGCCAAAAAATACCGCAGCGAGGACGAAATCGAACAGTACAAAGCCCAAAACGATCCCATCCAACTCTGGAAAAATCGCCTCCTCCAAGAAGGCGTCCTCACCGAAGATCGCTACAAGGAAATCGACAAAGCCGCCAAAGCCGAAGCCGCCGCCGCCTCGGTCTTCGCCGAAGAAAGTCCCTTCCCCGTCGCCGAAGACATCACCAAAGACGTCTACTACGAAGTCGATGAATTCACCGAAGCCGGCCGCACCGGAAGGCACTTCTTCAACGACTAGCCGCCCGCAGCGGCCCCAGCCGCCCCCAAACCTCCTCAGGCCTCACCCCAGCCTCTCGCAGCGATCGCAAACTGCGCGCCGCATCCCGCTTCGCCAAGCGCTTCCCCCCTTCATCGCACACCAAGCGATGGTGCCACCACCGTGGCACCGGCAATTCTAACAGCGCCTGAAGCAAGCGGTGCACCGGCGTGGACCCAAACAAGTCCTCCCCCCGCGTCACCAGGCTGACCCCCTGCGCAGCATCGTCCACCGTCACCGCCACATGATAGGACGTGCTCACATCCTTCCGCCCCAACACGACGTCGCCCACCCCTAACGCATCGACTACCTGCGGCCCCGCCGCCATATCCAGCCAGCCCAGCGGCCCGGTGAGCGCTAGGGCCGCCGCCGCATCCAGCCGCCACGCGCAGGCCTCCCCCCGTCCCAGGCGCTCCTCCCGCTCCGCCGCCCCCAGCCGCCGACAACTCCCCGGATAACCCAACCCGGCCTCCCCCTGCGGCGCACTCAGCGCCGCCGCAATCTCCTGGCGCGTGCAAAAACAAGGATACATCACCCCCAACCCCCGCAGCCGCTCCAGCGCCGCCGCATAGTGCCGCAGCCGCTCCGATTGCCGCCACACCGGCACCGCCCAGCGCAGCCCCAGCCAGGCCAAATCCTCCACCAAGGCCACCGCAAACTCCTCGCGGCACCGCCCCACATCGATGTCCTCAATCCGCAGCAAAAATTGTCCCCCCGCATCCTCCGCCGCCTGCCACGCCACCCCCGCCGCCAGGGCGTGGCCGAGGTGCAGCAGTCCCGTAGGGCTCGGCGCAAATCGCGTGATCATCCCCCAGCCATGACCCCATCTCCGCCCCGCAGCAAGGGTCCAACCCGCCGCCTCCTCAGATCCCTGACAAAATCCGCGCATCCACCTCCAAGGTCACCGGACAATGATCCGATCCCAACACATCCTGTCGAATCACGCAAGAAGTTAGGGCGTCGCGCAGCTTCGGCGACGTGCACCAGTAATCAATCCGCCACCCCACGTTGTTCGCCCGCGCATTGGCCCGGTAACTCCACCACGAATACTGCGCCGGACGATCATCAAATTCCCGAAAAGCATCCTGAAACCCCGCCCCCAAAAGATTGGAAAAACCCGCCCGCTCTTCCTCAGAGAAGCCAGGATTAAAACGGTTCGCCTTGGGATGTGCTAAGTCGATCTCCCGGTGGGCCACATTAAGGTCCCCCGCCACCAACACCGGCTTGCTCTGCTCTAAACCCTGCACATAAGCCAAAAACGCCGCGTCCCACGCCATGCGATACGGCAAACGAGCCAGCTCCGCCTGGGCGTTAGGGGTGTAAACGCACACCACATAACAGCCCGGATACTCCAGGGTGACCACCCGGCCCTCGTTGTCGTGCTCCGCCAACCCCATTCCGCAACTCACCGCCAGCGGCTCGTGCCGCGTCACAATCCCCGTCCCACTGTAGCCAGGCTTGGCCGCCCGGTTCCAATAGCGCTGATACCCCGGCAGCCAATCCCACTCCACCGTATTCGGGTCCACCTTGGTCTCCTGCAGCAACAAGAAATCAGGCTGCTCCGCGAGGACAAACGCCGGCAATCCCTTCCCCATGACCGAGCGCAATCCATTCACATTCCAGGTGATCAATTTCATAGCTCGACCCAGCGACCGCTCGACCAGGATTTCAAGCCAGATTTGACGCCCCACCCCCTCGGCCCCTACTCCTTACTCCTAAAAGGGGTGATCACAGAAAACCGAATCCATCACTCACGAAGCCCTCTGCGGGGCAGTTTTTCCCCAAAGGATCGAGGAAGGGGGCGGTCTGCGCCCTCCTCGGCGAGCCGAATGACGCAGGCCATACCTCCACAATGGAACTCAACATGAACCCGCCCATCCACCCCTAGCCTAATCGCCCACTTTACAGCATAAATATGGCCCCGCCCTTGCAGGGCTTACTCGCTTCGTCCTGCATGGAAAGTAAAGGCACCCGGGGCGTCTTATTTTGCCGCTGGCGCGGGGACCGCTAGCGCATCCGGGCCGCTGAGGGGAACCGCCGCAAAGGCCTTTCTCAAGTGGCCGTCGCTGGGGTCGTAAAACCGGACTTGCCCGTCGCTGCCGGCCGAGGCCAGGTATTGCTCTCGAGGGTGGAAGGCCAAGGCAAAAATAGCCCCGCCTGCGGAAGGGATCGTCGCTTCGCGTTTTCCGGACTCAGTGAGGAAAAGGCGAATCTCGCCATTCTGGCCCCCGCAGGCCAGTCGAGTACCATCGGCGCTGAAGGCGACCGCATGCAGCGGCGTGGCCATGTGTTCAAACTCGCGCACCGCGCTCTCTTCCTTGTCATCACCCTCCTTGAGTCGGCCTCCCCGCGGCGCCATGCGGTGGAGGCGAACTTTTCCTTCGCTGCCCGTGAAGGCCACCAGGTCTTCCAGAGGATGGCGGGCCAGCGCCAGGACGGGTTCGCGAGGGCGGGCGGCATCGTCGATCAAATGGCCGCTAGCCATATCAATGAGTTTCACCCCGCGATCTCGACTGATGGAAATAAGTTTGGATCCATCGTGGGCAAAAGCCGTGCCAAAAACCCAGTCGAGGTGGTTGTCACACTGCATCAAGCGAGTTCCGCTAGCGGCGTCGAAGGCCCGCACCAGCTTGTCGGCCCCGCCGACGGCGAGACGGGTGCCATCGTCAGACCAGGAGACTCCGTAGAGCGTGTCCGAGCCTGCCCGAATCGAGCGGACCAGAGTGCCCGCAGCCACGTCCCATAGCTGGATTTCGCCAAACTCCGAGGGCGCTCCGCCAGAGGCGGCGAGGTATTTTCCGTCGCGGGAAAAGGCTAGAGATTCAATCCGCGGAGCATTCCCCAGCCAGCGGCCCGTGATGGCACTGCCGTCACCGCGGTGCAGAATAATCTCGTGATGTCCGGCCACGGCGAGAAGGGATCCATCAGGAGAAAAGGCCAGCGCGGGCACGGCGGGCAGCGCGCGGTAGAGGGGCCATTGGTCAGGACGGCGCGTGCCCAGGCCGTCGGCTGGGGTGTCATCCACGGCACCTTCTGCCACCCATCGCGAGAGGAGGGCGACTTCGGCTTCTGAAAGCGAGGGACCTTCTGGGGGCATTTCGGGCTCATCGCCACTAATAACAGTTATTAAAGGGCTATCCGCTGGGGCGCCCTTTTTAACAACTTCTCCGTGTTTACCACCTTTCAACAAGGCGGCCATTGCCGTCAAATCCAGCTGGCCCTTGAGCTTGCCGGGACGGTGGCAGGAAACGCAATTGGCCCGCAGCACGGGCCAGATGTCACGGGAAAAACCAACCCCGCTGCTTGGCTTGGAGGATTCCACAACTTCCACTTCGAGCCGGTAGGAATGCCATTCGCTGCCAAAATCCAAGGCATCCTGGAGAACCAAAAAAACCGCGCCGTCCGCCGTCGGCCTTACGAGGATAGCGGCATCTTTACCCCCGAGAGAACCATCGGCCTTGGTGCCAAGTTGCTGTCCAGCGGCATCATAGACGGTTAGTAAAGGGTCCAGAAGCGAAGCCACCCCATGGGCCGCGACGCAAACCTTCAGCGCCTGCCCCGCTTTACCCGCCACGCTGAACACATCGACATCGCGTTGTCCATTGATCAGACCGTTCACCCGCTGTCCGGCCTCCAGTTTCATGGCGGAAGCAAATCCGTTATTGGGTTCCTTTTCCTCCTGCAGTTGCCCCGACCGCATCACCTGCAGCAAGACCGGCGCGGTCGGACGATCTCCGACCAAGGCCGACAGGGACATCGGCCCGACCGGGAAATCGGCAGCCAAACTAAGATCGATGGTCACCTCGCTTTCACCCAAGGAATCTTTCTCCATGCCGTTCGGGGTTGCCGCATCTTTTTTTTCCTTGATTCCGATCTTGTCAGGCTGAGTGGGTCCGTCGACGCGGATCTCCCTAGATTCCTTCAATTTGACGCCGCGCATCCGGAGGGTTCCCGAAAAACCCTGGGGCACAGCAAGGGGCACAAGGGCCGTGACCTTGGGGATCGGTTCGGGTTTGTCTTCGGCTGGGCTATATGGCACCGCCAACGCGAGACCACTGAAGGCCAAGATAAGCAGCTGAGTCGGACGCATCACGGGAGAGAAAAATGGAACATAAGCGCTTA
>CALQKQ020000009.1 GCA_943331195.2 Akkermansia muciniphila
CCTCGGCCTGCCCCTGCAACCCGGTCCCCCCGCCTTCCATCGCCTCGCCGTCATCATCCAATAGACCAAGTTAGGACAAGGAACCCGCCCCCTCAACTTCCCAGTCCCGCTTCCTCCAAGCGGGCCGCCATCTCGCTCGCCTGCAAGGTCCCAATCATGCCCTCAAGGTCCCCTTCCATGTAGCTCGTCAGATTGTAGAGGGTGAGATTGACCCGGTGGTCGGTGACCCGATTCTGCGGATAGTTGTACGTGCGAATTTTCTCCTCCCGGCCGCCGCTGCCGATCAGCGCCTTGCGGTTCGCAGAATACTTCGCCGCCTCCTCCTGCTGCTTTCGCTCAAGCAAACGAGAGCGCAAAATCGTGATCGCCTTCTCCTTGTTTTTGATCTGACTGCGCCCATCCTGACAACGCACAATCAGCCCCGTGGGCAAGTGCAAGACCTGCACCGCCGAGTCCGTCGTGTTCACCCCTTGACCCCCCGCGCCGCTCGCCCGGCAAACCTCAATGCGCAGCTCGTCAGATTTAATCTCCACATCGACTTCATCCGCCTCCGGCAACACCGCCACCGTCGCCGTGCTCGTGTGAATGCGCCCCTGCGCCTCCGTCGCCGGCACCCGCTGCACCCGGTGCACCCCGCTCTCGTATTTTAAAAAGCGAAACACTTCCTCCCCAGTCACCTTGAACACCACCTCCCGATAACCTCCCGCATCCGAAGTGCTCGCATCCATCGGCTCAATCTTCCACCCCATGGCGTCAACGTAGCGCGTATACATGCGCAGCAAATCCGCCGCAAAAAGCCCCGCCTCATCCCCGCCAGTTCCCGCGCGGATTTCCACAATGGCATCCCGGTCCTCCGTGACGTCCCGCGGCAACAGAGCATACTGCACTTGGGTCCCCAGGCTCTCCTCGCGACCCCGCAAGCCCGGCAATTCCTCCGCCGCCAAGGCCGCAAACTCCGCGTCCTCCCCCTTGGCCATCACCTCATTCTCCGCAATCTGCCGCCGCACACTCTGGTGCTCATCCCACAACCCCAATAACTTCTTGATCTGGGCGTGCTCGCGCGTCAACCCGCCCGCCTTCTTGGGATCCTGGTAGAATTCCGGAGACGAAATGGCTTCGTCTAGCTCAGCTAGGCGTTGGCGTCGTTTCTCAATCAGCGGGGCGTAGTCCACAGCAAAAAAGGTCAGTCATTCAAAGGCAACAAGATTAGACAGTCGGCAGCACTCCGCCAGACAAAGCAAAACGGTGCGGCATTCGCGGGGAATGCGGCACCGTTCGGCTGAAAAATCAAAAGAGTCGCTAGGCAGCGCCACCCGCGAGCTTCGGCGCCGTGCGGCGAGTCGCCGTCGCCCCAAAGCGCTTGGCGAATTTCTCGACGCGCCCCGCCGTATCGATAAACTTCTGTTCCCCCGTGAAGAACGGGTGCGAAGCCGAAGTAATCCCCAAGGCCACCACGTAGTGGTCAACCCCATCAATGACTTCAACCTGTTTCGAGGTCGCGGTGGAGCGAGTGATGAAGCGGGCACCGCAAGCGGTGTCCACAAAAACAACGTGGTTCAGTTTCGGGTGGAGATCAGGTTTCATGGCAGGCAGCAGATGACTGTGGACGAAGTTATTACCGGTTAACCGCAGGACCCCGCAGCTAAAAACCCCGGAAAACGGGAACCCATCCTAGAGACGCTGCGCCCCGTTGCAACTGGAATTCACCCCCATTTTCCTCCCCCCTCCCGCACCGCCCTTGCACCCCGCCAGGCCAAAGCCTTGGCTCTCCCCATGCTCCTCACCGCCCTGCTGCCCTCCGGCCAAGTCCTCCGCTACCGGGAATTCGGCTGCCCCCACGGCCAAGCCCTCTTCTTCCTCCACGGCTGGCCCGGCGAAGCCCACCAGGGCTCCCTCCTCCACCAAGCCGCCCTCGACCGCAACCTCCGCATCATCGCCCCCAACCGCCCCGGCATCGCCGGGTCTTCGCCCCAAACCAACCGCTCCCTCCTCGACTGGCCCCCCCTCGTCGAAGCCCTCGCCGACCAACTCCACCTCGACCGCTTCCTCCTCCTCGGCCTCTCCGGCGGCGGCCCCTACGCCCTCGCCTCCGCCTGGGCCCTGCCCGCCCGCGTCCGCGCCACCGCCATCGTCTGCGGTGCCCTCCCCGCCGCCCCCGGCCCCGCCCGGCGGCAACTCTCCCCCATCTACCAAGCCATGCTCGCGCTCCACGACCACGCCCCCTGGATCCTCCAGGCCGCCCTCGTCCCCGCCATGCGCCTCGCCCAACACCCCCCTCCCCGCGCCGCCCTCTGGCTCGCCCTCCGCATCCTCGGCCCCCGCGACCGCGCCGCCCTCTGGCCCAAAGACCGCTTCGCCCACTTCTTTCCCGCCTTCCGCCACGCCATGCAATCCGGCATGCGCGGACTCTGGGACGACGGCCACCCCTACGCCCTCCCTTGGCCCTTCAACCCCGCCGAAATCACCTCGCCCCTCCGCTTCTGGCACGGCACCCAAGACCGCAATTTCGCCTGCTCCGCCGCCGCCGCCTTCGCCGCCAGCCTCCCCCGCGCCTCCTTCCACCCCTGCGAAGACGGCCACTACTCCATCATCGGCAATCAAGCCGAAGCCATCCTCGACGACCTCCTCGCCCAAGGCTAAAACTCCCCCTCACAGCTCACCCTCCTCCTCCTCTCCCCATGCCCTTTCCCCGCTCCGCCCACGACCCCACCCTCGGCCTCCTCTACTTCGCCCGCATGCTCCACAAAATGCGCCTCGCCCGCGACGGCCTCCTCCCTACCGACTACCTCCCCATGCTCGGCGAGGGATTCGACGGCCGCATCTGCCGCTTCCTCCAGGTCGATTATGCCGCCCTGCGCGACCGCGCCGCCCCAGACTTCAGCGACGAAGCCCTCCTCGAATGGTGCTTCCAACAAGGCCGCCGCCCCAACGAAGAAGAAATCCTCGTCTGGAATAAATACGCCTCCAAAACCGGCTGGCGCGATGACGACACCGGTGCCACCGGCCGCCTCGAACAACACAAGCTCGCCTCCGGCCTAGCCAACCGCCCCGACATTGTCACCTTCTTCGACTACTACGACTACGACGAAGGCCGCCGCGCCTAACCCCGGCTCAGGGAGCCCCCCCGGGCTCCCTTCCCCACCCCACCTCACGCCTTGCTGTACACCTCGGCCCCGCTCTCGACAAACTCCTTGCTCTTCGCCTCCAGGCCGCGCTGCAGCGCCTCCTCCTCGGAAATCGCTTGTTCCGCAGCGTATTTTCTCACGTCTTCGGTGATCTTCATGGAGCAAAAATGTGGCCCGCACATCGAGCAAAAATGGGCCGACTTGGCCCCGTCCTGCGGCAGCGTTTCATCGTGATAGGACCGCGCCGTCACTGGATCCAGCGACAAGTTAAATTGGTCCTCCCAGCGAAACTCAAAGCGCGCCTTGCTCAGCGCGTTGTCCCGACCTTGCGCCCCCGGATGGCCTTTCGCCAAGTCCGCCGCATGCGCCGCCAGCTTGTACGTGATCACCCCAGCCTTGACGTCCTCTTTGTTAGGCAAACCAAGGTGCTCTTTGGGCGTAACATAGCAGAGCATGGCGCAGCCATACCAGCCAATCATCGCCGCGCCGATGCCGCTAGTGATGTGGTCATAACCCGGCGCAATATCCGTCGTGAGGGGCCCCAAGGTGTAAAAAGGAGCCTCGTGGCACCACTCCAACTGCTTGGCCATATTTTCCTCAATCAAATGCATCGGAACGTGCCCCGGACCCTCATTCATCACCTGAACCCCCTTGGCCCAAGCCCGCTTGGTCAGCTCCCCTTGCACTTCCAATTCCCCAAACTGCGCCTTGTCATTGGCATCCGCAATCGACCCCGGGCGCAGCCCGTCCCCAATCGAAAAACTCACATCATAGGCCGCCATGATGTCGCAAATGTCGTCCCAGTGCGTGTATAAAAAGTTTTCCTGGTGATGCGCTAAGCACCATTTCGCCATGATGCTGCCGCCGCGGCTCACAATCCCCGTCATCCGCGAAGCCGTCATCGGCACAAAGCGCAGCAAGACCCCCGCGTGGATCGTAAAATAATCCACCCCCTGCTCCGCCTGCTCAATCAAGGTGTCGCGGAAAAGCTCCCAAGTCAGGTCTTCAGCCCGGCCGTTCACCTTTTCCAAAGCCTGGTAAATCGGCACCGTCCCAATCGGAACCGGAGAATTGCGCAGGATCCACTCCCGCGTAGCATGAATGTTCTTCCCCGTGCTCAGGTCCATCACCGTGTCCGCACCCCACTTCGTCGCCCACCGCATTTTCTCCACTTCCTCGTCAATGCTCGAAGCCACCGCGCTGTTCCCAATGTTAGCATTGATCTTGACCAAAAAATTGCGCCCAATGATCATCGGCTCCAACTCCGGGTGATTCACGTTCGCCGGAATGATCGCCCGCCCCGCCGCCACTTCGCTGCGGACAAACTCCGCCGTGATCTCCGCCGGAATGCGCTGCGGAAAACGCCGAAAAATGCTCGGAGTGTACTCCGTCTGCACCTGCGCGCTGCCCACATGCTGCTTGTCCAAATCGTCCCGCCGCAAGTCATCCCGCAAATCCGCCAACTTCGCCCGCCCCATGTTCTCGCGCAGCGCGATAAATTCCATCTCCGGCGTGATGATGCCCTGCCGCGCATACCAAAGCTGGGTGACGGGGTGCCCCGCACTCGCCTTGAGCGGGCGGCGCCGCTCCGCGCTCAATCCAGGAAATTCCACCAGCCGATTGCGCTCCGCACTGCTCGCGTATTCCGCGTGCTTCCCAGAAAGATAGCCATTGTCCTGCGGCTTCACCTCCCGGCCCTCATAGGCCGCCACATCCTGGCGGGCCGCTAACCAAGGCGCCCGCAGCGCCGGCAAGCCCTGCGCCGACGTGCCCTGAAACGACTCGTCGCCCCAGGCCCCCGCACAATCATAAACCCGCACCGGCGGATTCGCTTCCACCGCGCCACTCGGGGTTTTCGTGTTGGCTTGCGAAATTTCGCGGAACGGCACCCGAAGGTCCGGATACAAGGTGCCCGCCACATAAACCCGCGTGCTATTCGGCAAGCGGTCAGAGGAGTGCGGGGCGGCGGCGGATTCGTCAGGAGCGATCATAAAGAAAAATAAATTCAGGCGAGAAGATGCAACATTCGGAGCGCCTAGCCGCGCAAAGGCCACGGTCGCCGGAAGGAGCGGACGTGGCCTGCTGATGTGACTTTGACTCCCTGCTCCGGCATGACCCGAACCAGGTTCAAAGGGTTCCCCCGCGTGTGATTTCGGTGGATCTCAGCCGGATTCGGTCCAGCGCCCCTGCGTGATGTGACCTCCACCATAGGGCCGCACCGCCAAATGGCAAAGGCAGATCTTACCCTCCCCGCTTCCCCGTCAATCGGCCCATTTACCGCACCCAGCTCAGCATTTAGCTGGATTTAACCGGGACATTTCCCCGGCGAGATTCTAGGCTCCTCCCCCATGAGGTCCCTTTCCGCTCTCGCCGCCCTGCTGCTCTCCGGCCCCCTCCTCCGCGCCGCCCCCCTCATCGCCGAATTCATGGCCGCCAACGCCACCACCCTCAAAGACGGCCACGACCGCTTCGAGGACTGGATCGAAATCTGGAATCCAGACCGCTCCCCCGCCGACCTCTCCGGCTGGCACCTCACCGACGACCCCAACAATCCTACCAAATTCACCTTCCCGCCCCGCCTCCTCCCCCCCGGAGCCCGCCTCCTGGTGATTTGCTCCGGCCGCGCCGATTCCACCGGCCCCCTCGCCCATGTCGATGCCGCAGGCTATCTCCATACCAATTTTTCCCTAGCGAAATCCGGCGAATACCTCGCCCTGCTCCCTCCCGACGGCCTAACCCGCGCTAGCGAGTTCTCCCCCGCCTATCCCGAACAAGTCACCGACCTCAGCTTCGGCACCAAGGGGACCTTCGAACCCCTCATCGACGAAACCACCGCCCTGCGCTACCTCGTCCCGACTTCCACCGCGCCCGACACCGCCGCCACCAACTGGCGCGCCAACACTTTCGTCGATGCCACCTGGAAAGTGGGGCTCGGCAGCGGGGTGGGATTCGAGCAGGGATCTCCCGTCGGCGTCTGGCCACTCGATGAAGCCCCCGGTGCCACCGCCGCCACCGACGCTACCGGCAGCGGCCACCAGGCTTTACTCCAGGGCCCAGGACCGGACTTTGGCGTGGAGGGACACGCCGCCGCCAGCGGCCCAGCGGCGCGCTTCAACGGCACCGGTGGCCTCACCGTCCCCTATTCCGCCAAGCTCAATCCCCCAGCTGCCTTCACCTTTGCCGCCTGGGTCAACCCCACCGGCGGCTCCGGCTATCGCACCGTAGTCTCCTCCCGCAGCACCACCGCCAGCTTGCCCTTCGGCTATACCCTCGCCATCACTCCCACCGGCACGTGGGAATTCCGCACCGGCAACGGCACCGCCTGGCACCTCCTCCCCAGCGGGCCCGCCGCTCTCCATACCTGGACTCACCTCGCCATCACCCGCAGCGCCGCCGGCACCAAACGCCTCTACCTCAACGGCGTACAAACCGCCACCGCCAGCGGCGCCTACGCCCCCAACACCGACCCCGCCCACGGCTTCCACCTCGGCGCCGGAGACGACACCGGCAGCAGCCAAGCCTTCCTCGGCCACATCGACGATGCCGCCTTCTTCCCCACCGACCTCAGCCCCCTCCTCATCCAGCAACTCCGCGACCAAGGAGCCGCCAGCTTTCCCAGCCCCCTCTACCCCGCACACTATCAAAACGATGTGCAAAGCGCCATGGCCGCCATCAACCCCGGCATCTATACCCGCCACCGCTTCTCCCTCCCTGACAAATCCCTCATCGCCTCCCTCCGCCTCAACCTCAAATACGACGACGCCTTCGTCGCCTACCTCAACGACGTCGAAGTCGCCCGCAGCAATTTCGCCGGACTGCGCACCTTCAACGCCCTAGCCGACACCGACCGCGCCGATTCCTCGGCGGTGGTTTTCGAGTCGACCGATCTCCCCGCCGCCGCCCTCGCCGCCCTCGTCAATGGAGACAATACCCTCGCCATCCACGGCTTCCGCCGCTCGCTCAGCCACGCCGACTTCCTCCTCGCCCCCCGCCTCGAAGCCGCGCCCATCCCCTCCGCCCAAGCCGCCGGCTACTTCGCCCGCGCCACCCCCGGCTCCGCCAACCACAGCCTAACCGTCGCCCCAGGACCCTCCATCGACGACCTCAGCCACCGCCCCGCCGAGCCCCTCGCAGGCCAAACCATCACCATCACCGCCCGCATCCGACCCCGCCTCGCCCCCATCGCCAGCGCCACCGTGACCTGCCGCGTCATGTATGCCGCCGAGTCTCCCGCCGTCCCCATGACCGACCTCGGCCCCGACCCCGCCGCCACCGACGGCAGCCACCTCTACAGCGCCGACATTCCCAACTGCGGTGGCGCCACCGCCAAGCGCATGCTCCGCTACTATGTCACCGCCACCGATACCTCCGCGCGCACCTGGCGCGAGCCCTATCCGCTAGACCTCAGCAGCGCCGACGGCGTCTCCCAGTCGCCCCAATACCGCGGCCTCGTCGTCAAAGACCCCACCTTGACCGCCGGCATGCCCATTCTCCAGTGGTTCACCCAGGACATCACCAATAGCGACACCCGCACCGGAAGCCGCTCCAGCGCCTATTACGGCGGGACATTTTACGACAACATCTACGTCCGCCAACGCGGTGGCTACACCTCCGCCGGATCCCAAAAATTCAACTTCAACGCCGGCGATGGCCTCTTCGTCAATCCAGCCCTCGGCAAGGTCGGCGAGGTCAATCTCAACAGCTCCGGCGTCGATCCCAATTACTACCGCGTCGCCACCAGCTACGACCTCCTCCGCACCACCGGGCACCCCGCCTGCGAAGCCTTCCAAGTCGCCATGTATCGCAACGCCAGCTTCCAGCGCATGGCTGTTCTCATCGAACAAGTCGATGAAGACTTCCTCCAGCGCCGCGGCTTCGATCCCGACGGCGCCATGTATAAGTTTGTCCAGCGCATCGGCGAGACGCCTCTCGCCGGCGGGGATTACTCCAACTCCCCCGCCTTCGGCGATACCCTCTACGGCATCGAGAAAAAAACCCGCACCCGCGAAGGCATGGCCGACTTGGACAACTTTGTCAGCGGCCTCATCACCGGCAGCGCCGCCGCCAAAAAAGCCCACCTTTTGCAAAACCTAAATCTACCCAATTTCGTCAACTTCATGGCCATGCGGCCCCTCCTCTCCGACAGCGACACCAACCGAAAAAACTTCTACTTCTACCGGGACAGCGACGGTTCCCGCGAATGGTATCTTTTCCCCTGGGACAAAGACGGCACCATGAGCGGAACCATCCACCCCTGGCAGGCCACCCTCACCTACAAAGCCGAAGCCAGCAGCACCAAGCAGTGGAATGTCTTGTGGGAACAAGCCTATCAATCCCTCGAAATCCGCGCCATGGTCGCCCGCCGCCTCCGCACCTTGATGGACAGCCTCATGGGCCCCACCGGCACTCCCGTGGGAACCTCCGTGCTCGAGCAGCGCATCGCCGCCGTCCGCGCCACCATGATCCCCCTGCCTCCCGGCGTCACCGTGAGCAATTACAACAATATCAGCTCCTGGACCAGTTGGCTGAGCCAAAACCGCAGCTCCCTCTATAACACCTACGGCCCCTCCAGCGCCACCAGCTTCGTCCCCGCCGCCGCCAGCGCCTCCCCCCAAGTCGCCCTAATCAGCGCCGACCCCAATCCCGCCAGCGGCAACCAAGACTTGGAATACCTCGCCATCCGCAACCAGGGCCCCGAAGCCCTCGACCTGAGCGGCTGGAGCCTCAGCGGCGGCGGCATCCACCACGTCTTCGCCCCAGGCACCGTCATCGTCGGCACCGCCGTCAGCACCACCCTCAATCAAGCCTACATCTGCAACCAGCGCGCCGCCTTCCGCGCCCGGCCCGGCGCCGAACCGCTCGAATTCATCCTCGGCAACTACGACGGCGCCCTCACCGCCCGCGGCGGCACCGTGCAACTGCGCCACCGCAACGGCACCCTCCTCTCCAGCCTCCTCCTCCCCACCGCGCCCACCCCAGCCCAACAACAGCTCCGCCTTTCCAAGCTGATGTACGCCCCCGCCCCGCCCTCCCCCGAAGAACGCGCCGCCCGCCCCGCCACCGATGCCGAAGACTTCGAATACCTCGAACTCCACAACATCGGCTCCTCCCCACTCGACCTCGCCGGCTGCCGCTTCACTGACGGTTTGTCCTACACCTTTCCTCCTAGCAGTGTTCTAGCGCCAGGCGCTCGCCTCGCCCTAGCGCGCAGCCCAGAAGCCTTCGACCTGCGCTACGGACCCGCCCTCGCCCGCCTCGGCCCCTACGACGGTGCCCTCGACAACGGCGGCGAACGACTCCGCTTGGTCGACCCCGCAGGCGAAGAAGTCCTCGACTTCACCTACGACCCTAGCTGGTATCCCTTGAGCAAGGGACAAGGCTACGCTCTGGTCATGCGCGACGACACCGCCACCGATCCCGCCGACTGGATCCTACCTCAAAAATGGGCCCTCAGCGGCACCCCCGGCGGAGCTCCCAACGCCGCTCCATCCTTCTTCTCCCAAGAATACGCCGGCTGGAAAAATCAGGTCTTCTCCCCCGCCGAGCGCGCCAATCCCGCCATCAGCGGCCCCGAAATCAGCCACAACCCCGCCGCCCTCAGCAACCTCCTGGCCTTCGCTCTAAACCTCAATCCCCGCGACCCCGCCCTCGCCCAACTCCCCCAGCCCCTCACGCTCACCATGGAAGGCCAGTCCTTCGCCGCGCTCCGCTTCCGCCGCTGGAAAAACGCCCCCGGCCTCACTTACTCCCTCCAAATCGCCCGCCCCCCCGACGCCACCTCCTGGGAATCAACCGGCCTCCTCACCGAATCCATCGACGGCGGCGACGGCACCGAAACCATCACCCTGCGCGCCCCCCTTCCCCTCCAAGCAGCCCCCCGCCAACTGCTCCGCCTCAAAGTCTCCCTCCCCTAAACCACCAATCACCCGCCCCATCGAGGCCCACCCCAGCAAACTAGAGCTGACAAGGCATCTAGCCCAGTCCCCATTGCTAACATTATTATAGGTAATGAACTGACGATCGTTGATTCCTGACGGAAATTACTGCGTTTAGGAGATTGACCTCGTATGGTCACCTGGCAAACCCTTCGGCGCGATCTGTGGTGCCGAACCCAGGCTTCTAGCTCTGTTGTTTTTTATGAAACCACTATTCCTTGCCCTCGCTCTGCTCTCTGCGGCCCTGCCCGCCCTATCCCCGGCCGCCCTGGTGGCCCACTGGCCCCTCGATACCAGTGCCGCCGATGCCGCCGGAGGGACCCACCATGGCACCGTCACCGGAAGCAGCGTCACCTTCGGTGCCAGCGGAGCCAATCCCTCCACCGGCACCGCCGCCAGCTTCAGCGGCACCGGCCACATCGAGGTGCCCTGGTCCGCCAGCTTAAATCCCGGCACCCAATCCCCTAACGGATCCGGAAGCTTCACCCTCGCCTTCTGGGCCAAGCCCTCCGTAGTCGGAGGATCGCATCGCTCCCCATTCACCTCCCGCGAAGAAAACGGCACCGTCAATGGCCCCATCATCTACATCGAACCAGACGGCTCCTGGGCCTTTTGGGCCGGCAACAACGGCCCCTCCGGCGCTTGGAATGCCATCAAAGCCGCTCCCGCCACCGCCGCCACCTGGACCCATGTCGCTATTTCCTACGACGCCGAAACCACCACCCGGAAAATGTTTCTCGACGGCGTCGAGGTCATC
This sequence comes from Akkermansia muciniphila, assembly GCA_943331195.2. Taxonomy (GTDB): domain Bacteria; phylum Verrucomicrobiota; class Verrucomicrobiia; order Verrucomicrobiales; family V1-33; genus CAIZWU01. The sequence continues at coordinate 10,818 of CALQKQ020000009.1, forward strand.
AACCAAGTGATCGGCATCTCCGCTAACTCCTCGCGCAATTTTCACATCGGCAGCGGCTCCGACCTCGGGACCGCCTTCAACTGGCAGGGTGAACTCGACGACGTCGGGTTTTGGGACAACGCCCTCAATGACGCCGAAATCCAACAAGTCATGCAACTCGGCGTCGCCAGTGGCCCGGTGCTTCCCGACCCCCGCCTAGCGGTAATTAGCCCCCAGGTGCTCCCTTTTAACGGCGGCCAACAACAGTTCGTCATCGCCGTCACCAATACCGGGCTAACGAAAAACTTAATCCTTACCGCACCCACCTTCAGCGGCGCCAACGGGGCCAATTTTTCCGCCATCCCCGTCGCCATCCCCGGCCCCATCGCCCCCGGGGCCACGGGCACCCTCCGCATCGCCTTCGATGCCCAAGGCAGCACCGGCGACATCGAGGCCACCCTCAACCTCCACAGCAACGATCCCGCCGATCCCAGCCGCGCCGTCACCCTGCGCGGCAGCATCTACGACCCCCAACTGACCAACGCGGCCACCTACGCTTTCCCCAAACTGCCGCTCGGCAGCGGCCCCCAGACGGCGCGCTTTGCCATCCGCAATAGCGGCGGCAGCCACCTGCTCCACCTCGACGCCGTCAGCCTCTCCGGCCCCCACGCCGCCAACTTCACCGTCGACAGTTTTCCCGCCTCCCTGGAGCCAGGGGCCATCGGCGATATCGTTATCAGCTTCGACCGCCAGGGCGGCGACGGCCTCTTCAGCGCTTGGTTAGAAATCCTCAGCGACGATGCCCTCAAGCCCGCCGTGTCCATTCCCCTCCAAGCCGAGGTGGCCTTCGTCAATCCCTTGTTAGCCTGGTGGCCACTCGATAACGACGCCGAGGATGCCAGCGGCAACGGTTATCATGGAATCGTGGTCAATGCGGTAACCTTCCAAGAAGCCGGTGCCACCCTCTCCACCGGGTCCTCCGCCGCTTTTGATGGCACCGGCCACATCGACGTCCCCTACTCTCCTAACCTGGCCCCAGGTCTCAGCACTCCCAACGGTTCAGGCAGTTTCACCGTCACCCTCTGGGCCAAGCCCACCGACACCGACGGCGACTACCACGCCGCCTTCACCTCCCGTGAAGACAGTGGCACCAGCGTCAACGGCCCGATCCTCTACAACACCTTCAATGGAAGATGGGAATATTGGGCGGGCAACCACGGCCCCTCCGGCACCTGGAATCCCTTGGATCTCGGCGCGGTCGTGGGCAACACCTGGGTCCACCTAGCCATCTCCTATGACGCCGACACCACTACCCGGAAAATGTACCTCGACGGCGTCGAGATCGTCAGCCAAATCCAAGGCGTCTCCGCCAATTCCCAGCGCGATCTCCACCTCGGCGGCGGCGGCGAGGACGGCAACTTCTTCCGCTGGATCGGCGGCCTCGACGACGTCGGCCTGTTCCGCAAAGCCCTCAGCTCCGCCGAAGTCGAACAAGTCATGCGCGGCGGCGTCGGCAGCCTCGCCAACCCACCTGCCCCAGCTTTCGCCATCGCCAGTTTCACCCGAAACCCCGCCAACGGGCAGGTCTCCCTCACCTGGCCCTCCACCGCAGGCCTCCTTTACCAAGTGCAGCGCTCCACCGACCTCATCAATTGGGCCAGCCTGAACGCCACCCTCATCCCCGGCAATAACGGCCCCGCCGCCTTCACCGACGCCGCCCCCCCGGCCAACGCCCTCCGCGTCTACTACCGCGTGCGCAGCGCTCCCTAATTTAATCATGGCGCGCCGCCGCCGGAAATCGGCCCTCAGGCTTCTCCCCTAACCTGGTGCCAAACGCGGATCCTAAAAAAACGGCAGCGCTCCCTGAGCGCTGCCGTTTTTTAACACCTCGGCCCTGTCGACCTGGGGCGAACTCCGGCCCGGTTAGAGGCAGGATTTGATGAAGGCGAAACCGTCCTGGTACACTTCTTCTTCGCTGCTGAAGAACGGGCGCCACACCCGGGTGGCGGCGGCCAGGTCGGGCAGGGAACCGCCAAAGGCTTCAATGGTAAGGTAGCCATCGTAGCCCCCGGCTTTGGCTAGGGCGATGGTTTCGCGGGTCGGACAGTGGTCCTTGCCGGGAGTGCCGCGGTCGTTGGCGGAAATGTGAATGTGGCGGATGACGTCCAGGTTGTCGCGAAGGGCGGCGAGAGGATTCTTTTCCTCAATGTTCGCGTGGAAGGTGTCATACATCGTCCCGAAATTCGGGTGATTGACGCGCTTCACATAGGCCTTGCCCTGCTCCATCGTGTTCAGCAGGTGCGACTCAAAACGATTGAGCGTTTCGATCGCTAGGGTAATGCCCGCCTGTTGGGCGTAGTCGGCGAGGGGGCGGTGCACTTCGGCCGCGTGCTCCAGTTCCAGCTCGGTGGGGAAGGCACCCGTGAAGTGCCCCAAGACTTGGTAGTACGGGCCGCAGAGCAGCTTGATGCCCGCCGCTTGGCCGCAGTCGATCACCCGCTTGAGGTGGTCCAGCGCGCCCTGACGGTGCGCCGCCACGGGGCTGATGGCGTTGTGCTCCTCGTCTGGGCAAACCGTGACCGCCGTCGATTCGAGGCCGTGGTCGCGGAGCGCTTGGCCGATCTTGGCGAAGTGGCTGACGTCGCTGTTGTCGAAGATGGGGATTTCCACGCCATCGTAGCCAGTCGCCTTGAGCTTGCCGAGGAGGGGGAACTGCGACTCAACAAAGTGAGTCGTCCAGAGGAGGAGATTGAAGCCAACTTTCATGAACGCCCATGTTGCATGGTGATTCTGCCAATGACAATTGCCGAATCCCAAAAAGGCGCGGCCGCATCGGCGCTTGCGAGCGAGGGGGGCCGATGGCATCGAAGTCTTCTTATGAACCGCCGCGTCGCCTCCACCCTTTTCACCTACGCCGCCCTGATGTTACTTCCCGGGCTATTCAGCGTATTCTATAATGCAGAGCACGTCATCGGCTGGAATCCCCCCGGCAAAACCGGCCTGATCGCCTGCGGCATCGGCGCTGTTTTAGCGGCCATTTTCGGCTTCTGCAGCCAGCGCGGCCGCAGCTGGGCGCTTTGGGCCGGTCTCTTCGTGACGTTCCTTTTCGTCGCCCAATGCGGCTCCAGTTCCTTCAAAGCCGTCCGCGCCATGTCCGACGGCGATCCCAAAGCCTGGTTCAAGCTCGCCGTCAATACCGCCGCGTTTCTCTTCTCCCTGCGCGCTTTTGTCACCCTCGGGCTGATCGCCCGCCAGCAGCCCCAGTCATGAGCTTCGCCCCCGTCAGCACGCGGCCGCCCAAAAAATTCGCCCCCACCCCCTTTTCCTGGCACCAAGAAATCGAGCTGGACATCGCCACCCTCACCAACATGGGCCAAGGCCTCGGCCGCCTCGACGGCTGGGTCGTCATGGTGGCCTTCGCCCTCCCCGGCGAACGGGTGCGCGCCCGCGTCTTCCGCAATGAGAAAAACTTCTCCGAAGCCGACCTCATCGAAGTCCTCCAGCCCTCGCCCGATCGGGTCGAGCCCCGCTGCCCCCTCTTCGGCCAGTGCGGCGGCTGCCAATATCAAAACCTCAGCTACCCCGCGCAACTCCGCTGGAAACAACAACAAGTCGCCGAATTACTCCAACACCTCGCCAAAGTCACCCACGAGGTCCTCCCCGTGATTGGCTCCCCCCAAGAATACGGCTACCGCTCCAAAATCACCCCCCACTTCGAAGCCCCCCGCGACGGCGGCGGTGTTAGGGAAATCGGCTTCCTCAAAGCCGGCCGCCGCTACGACCTCCTCGACGTGCCGCGCTGCGACATCGCCACCGAGGCCATCAACGCCGCCTTGCCCGCCATCCGCGACAGCGTGCGCCAGCGCTCCGCCACCTTCAAAAAAGGTGCCACCCTCCTCCTCCGCGACACCATGGAAGGCGTCATGACCGACCACCTCGCCCTCGCTCACGAGCGCGTCGGTCCACTCGAATTCGAATTCCTCGCCGGCGATTTTTTCCAAAATAACCCCTTCATCCTCGAAGCCTTCACCAGCTACGCCATCCAAGAAGCCCGCCGCGGCGGAGCCCGCTTCCTCGTCGATGCCTATTGCGGCAGCGGCCTCTTCAGCCTCTTCGGCGCCCGGGAATTCGAGCAAGTCATCGGCGTGGAAATCGCCGCCAGCGCCGTGGAGCGCGCCCGCCGCAACGCCAGCCGCAACCACCTGGAAAACTGCACCTTCCTCGCCGGCAGCGCCGAAGCCATCTTCGCCGAAATCAAAACCCCCGCCGCCCAAACCGCCGTCCTCATCGACCCCCCACGCCGCGGCACCGACCCTAACTTCCTCGCCCAACTCTTCGCCTACGGCCCCAACCGCATCGTCTACGTGTCCTGCAATCCCGCCACCCAAATGCGCGACCTCCGCCTCTGCCTCGATGCCGGTTACGAACTCCGCCAGGTCCAACCCTTCGACCTCTTCCCCCAAACCAAACACCTCGAGTGCGTCATCACCCTGGAGCGACCCCAGCCTATTTCCTAAGACCACATCACCCCCGGCTTGCCGGCCCCCTCCCATGTCCCCATCCTATCGCTTCTCCTCCTCCGGCGCCCGCCTCGCCGGACGCAGCGGCATCCTTGAATTGATGGACGACCTCGGCCGGGCCCTCACTACCGACCCCGGCATGCGCATGCTCGGCGGCGGCAACCCCGCCCACATTCCCGCCGTCGACGCCGTCTGGCGCCGCCGCATGACCGAACTCATGCAGGACGGCGACGCCCTCGAGCGCACCCTGGGAAACTACGATCCCCCACAAGGCAATCCCCCCTTCCTCCGCAGCCTCGCCGCCTTCCTCAACCGCCACTGCGGCTGGGACCTCAGCCCCGCCCACCTCGCCATCACCGCCGGAGGACAAAGCGCTTTCTTCTACCTCTTCAATCTCCTCGCCGGCCCCATGCCCGACGGCTCCCAGCGCCGCATCCTCCTCCCCCTCGTCCCCGAATACATCGGCTACGCTAACCAAGGTATCCACCCCGACCTCTTCGTCGCTTGCCAACCTGACATCGAAGAACTCCCCGACCGCGAATTCAAATACCGCGTCTCCTTCCCCCGCGTCGAAGCCGCCCTCGCCCAAGGCGACATCGGCGCCATCTGCGTCTCCCGCCCTACCAACCCTTCAGGCAACGTCCTCACCGACCAAGAAATCGCCCGCCTCTCCGACCTAACCCGCCGCGCCGGCATCCCCCTCATCATCGACAACGCCTACGGCCTGCCCTTCCCCGGTGCCGTCTTCACCGAAGCCGCGCCCCTCTGGGACGACCACATCATCCTCACCCTCAGCCTCTCCAAACTCGGCCTCCCCGGCACTCGCACCGGCATCGTCGTAGCCCATCCCGAAATCGCCTCCGCCATCGCCGCCATGACTTCTGTCATCGGCCTAGCCAATACCAACGCCGGACAACAACTCGTCAAACCCCTCCTCGATTCCGACGAACTCCTCCAGCTCTCCCGCCAAGTCATCCGCCCCTTCTACGAAGCGCGCGCCCGCCAAGCCGGCCAATGGATGCACGAAGCCTTCGGCACCGACCCCGGCTGGGCCCTGCACCGCTGCGAGGGCGCTTTCTTCCGCTGGCTCCGCCTCACCGACCTCCCCATCTCCTCCCGCGAACTCTACCAGCGCCTCAAAGCCCGCCAAGTCCTCGTCGTCCCCGGTGAAGCCTTTTTCTTTGGCCTGCCCCACGACTGGCCCCACCGCACCGAGTGCCTGCGCCTCAACTGCTCCGGTGCCCCAGAGACCGTTCGCGAGGCCCTCCACCTCATCGCCGATGAAGTCCGCCTCGTCCGCCAATCCGCCTAATCTTCCCGTCCCACCAGCCCCTTCACCGCCCCATCCACTTTCCCTTCACCCTTTTCGCTCAAATAGTTGACACCCCCCGCATGAACTGCCATTGATCGAAGGAAATTTCCCCCTCCACCCAGCCCTTTTCCCATGAGCCAAGAAGAAAACGCCCCCACTCCCTCGCCCCTGCCCACGACCAAAACTTCGGCGATTCCCCTGAAAAAGGAAACGGTCCGCATCACCCTGCGCCCTAACGCGCCAGGATCCGATGCCCCTCCCGCCACCGTCCCTCTGGCTCCCCGCCCCATGCCTTCCATGGGTGCCCCTCCCGCTCCTACCGTGCCGCTGAGCGCTCCTCCGCGGCCGACCTTTGGCGGCGCCCCTCCTGCTCCTACGGCCCCCTCCGCGCCCGGCGCCCCGCCCCGCCCCGCTCCTCCGGTCGCCCCAGTCGGCAGCAAAACCATTCCCCTCGGTGCCACCCCACCTCGCCCCGCCACCCCCGCCGCTCCGGCCCGGCCTGCTGGCGCTCCTACCGTCCCCGTCGGCGGCAGCGGCACCCAGCCCCTCCCCCGCGCCACCGTCAAGCTCCCCTCCGCCACCCCAGTCGCGGCCGTCTCCAGCGCCTCCACCAGGGTCGCCTATGACGACGATCAAGAAGTCGACGAAGGCCCCCTCAACGTCATGGCTTGGATCGCCCTCGTCGCCAGCTTGGCCATGCTCTTCTTCACCTTCGCCTCCGTCGATGCCTGGCCCCTCTCCAACGGCGTCGCCGATACCGCCGCCAAAAAAGAAGAATGGGCCAAAGGCTCCGATCCCTCCTTCAAGCTCCCCATCGATTATTCCCCCTTTGATAGCAAAAATGGCGCGGCCGTGACTTCGAAGTACAAGAGCATTGAACCGAAAATCCCTTCCCGGCCCACCTCCGACTAAAAACCCTGCACCCTTCGACCCTCTAACCTGATATTCACATGGGCCCTGCCATCTTCCTCACCGTCGCCGCTCTCGCCTCCGTGGCCATCCTCGCCCTGACGCTTTTCGTCTAGCTAGGACCCGCTCCGGAGCGTCCCGCCTCCTCCTTTAACCGCCCGATTGGCTCCCGCAGCCAATCGGGCTTTTTTGTTGCATCGGCCCATAACCGCCTAAGGTATCTCCGTCCCCCAACCCCATCCCATCCCTATGGCCAGCGCAGCAGTCATCCTCTCCTCCAAGTCCACCTTTGCCTCCGACGTCCTCCAAGCCACCGTCCCCGTCGTCGTCGACTTCTGGGCCGAATGGTGCGGCCCCTGCAAAATGCTCGGCCCCGTCCTCGACGAAATCGCTAACGAAAAGGGCGCCGCCGTCCGAGTCGTCAAGGTCAATGTCGACGAAGAGCCCGACCTCGCCGTCGAATACGGCATCCGCAACATCCCCGCCCTCTTCTTCTTCAAAGACGGCGAACTCAAACACAAAGCCCTCGGCGTTCAGCCCAAGGCCGAAATCATCAAACGGCTCGAATCCATCGCCTGATTCCCCCAAGCCCTTCGCCAGCCCCTTGCCGGGCTGCGGCCCCACGGCTGCCCCTCTCCCGGGCAGCCGTGCTGCTTTACCGCGCCAGCGCCCCCGCCGCGCGCCGCACGCCGATTTTTCCTTCTCTTTTCGCCTGCCGCGCTTACCTTCTGCCATGCCTGAGTTGCCTGACGCTGCGGAGAATGCCGCCGAAGATTCCCGCCTCAAGGCCCGCCGCCTTCTCCGCCATGACGGCTTCTGGTTCTCCGCCGCGCTCTTCATGCTCGCCCTCGGCTTGATCGGCCGCTTCGGCATCAACTGGGCCGTCTGGACTGGCCTCGCCACCATCGCCGCCATCACCGCCTACGGCTACCTCCCCTCCGTCAAAGCCAGAAAGCACCACGCATGGGAACTCGACCGCGAATCCCTCCTCGAAAAGTGGTCCCTCGTCGTCGCCAAACTCGCCCCCCCTTCCCGCAGCCGCTACCAGCAGCTCCACCTCGCCGTCTCCCGCCTCGGCGACCTCCACCCGCCCAGCCGCCGCGGCAGCCTCCTCCGCCCCGGCGAATACCTCCTCTGGCTCTACCTCAAACTCCTCCTCGCCCGAGACCTCCTCGAAGAAGGCAACCGCACCAGCAGCGAAGCCGCCATCCTCCAGCAGCGCGACCGCATCCTCGCCGAATTGCAGCAGCACCCCCTCACTCCCGCCAGCCGCCAGTCCAAAGACGAAACCATCCTCATCCTCGACCAACGCTTGGAAACCGCCCGCGGCCGCGCCGGGCGCACCCAGGAAATCGAAAGCGACCTCACCCGCATCGAACAAAAACTCGCCCTCATGGTCGACCGCGCCGCCCAGCACAACACCATGGGCGACGCCGCCCGCCGCATCCACTTTTCCGACGAAGTCCAAACCGGGGCCTCCCTCACCTCCTTGATGGGCGCCCACGTCGAGGAACTCGACGCCTTCGTCACCGCCCAAGTCTGCGCCTGACCCGCGCCCCAGCTTCAAGCGTGCGCCGTAAACCAATCCGGCCCCTGCCCAAGCTCCACCACCACCGGCACCGCCAAGGGCAGCGCCTCCCGCATCAGGCGCGGCACCAACTCCCGCATGGCCTCGCTCTCCCCATCCGGCACCTCAAAAAGCAATTCGTCGTGCACCTGCAATAACATCCGCGTCTGATAGCTCCCCTCCCGCAACGCCGCCGCCAAGCGCACCATCGCTAGCTTAATCATATCCGCAGACGTGCCCTGGATCGGCATATTGATCGCGGTGCGCTCCGCCGCCTTGCGCACCGTTTGGTTTCCCGAATTGATATCGCGCAAATAGCGCCGCCGCCCCGTGATCGTCTCCACATAGCCGCACTCCCGGGCGTCCTCCACGGTGCGCTCCATATACCGCTTCACCCCGCTATACTGCGCAAAATACCCCTCAATCAGCCCGCTCGCCTCCCCCCGCGCGATCCCCAGCCGCTGCGCCAAACCAAAAGCGCTGATGCCATAGATGATCCCAAAATTAACCATCTTCGCGCCCTGCCGCATCGCCGTGGTCACCTCCTCCAGCGCCACCCCATGCACCCGCGCCGCCGTGGCCCGGTGAATATCCAAACCCAACTCAAAGGCCTCCATCAGATGCGGATCCCGGCAAATCGAGGCCATCACCCGCAACTCAATCTGGCTGTAGTCCGCCGACAGCAGCGTCCATCCCGCCCCCGGGGCCACAAAGGCCTTGCGAATCTCCCGCCCCGCCACGCTCCGAATCGGAATGTTCTGCAAGTTAGGATTATTGGAAGCCAGCCGCCCCGTCGCCGTGCTCACCTGCAAAAACGTCGTATGCACCCGGCCACTCCCCCGCGCCATCGCCCCCGGCAACGCGTCCACATACGTGCTCTTGAGCTTGCTCGCCTCCCGATAAGCCAGCAGCTCCGCCACCACCGGATGCTCCTCCGCCAACTCCCCTAGCACATCCTCCCCCGTCATGTATTGCCCCGTCTTCGTCTTCTTCGGCTTGTCCAATAGCTTCAGCTGATCAAACAGCACCTCTCCCAACTGCTTCGGCGAATTGAGATTGAAGCGCGTCCCCGCTTTCTCATAGACCGACTGCTCCAGCTGCGCAATTTCCTGCTCCAAGCGCAGGCCGATCACTCCTAAAACCGATGGATCCAACTTGATCCCCGCCGCCTCCATCCCCGCCAGCACCGCCACCAGGGGACTCTCAATTTCATAAAAAACCCGCTCCTGCTCCAAGGCCTTCAACTTGGGCATCAGCAGCGGCTGCAACTGCCGCGCCACATCCGCCCGCTCTAAAGCCCGCTCCTCCCCGCTCCGGTCCTCCGGCTCCAGCCCCGGCATAAACGGCTGCGCCGCCGCCGCCGCTGCCACCGCCCCCGCTAAGCTGTATCCTAACAAGGCCTCACCCAAATACTCCAGGCTCCCCTTCTGCTCCGGATCCACCAAGGCCTGCGCCAACATCACATCAAAAATCCCCGCCCGCACCCCCTCCAACCCATGCCGCATCAACACCTGGATCGATTCCGTCACGTCGTGCCCCACCAAGGTAACCTCCCCATTCTGCAACAGCGCCGCCACCTCCCTCACCAACGTAGCCGAGTCCGCCCCGCCCAAGTACACCGCCTGGTGCGCCGCCCCCGACAAGGCAATCCCCCGAATCTGCGAAACCCGCGGATCCGCCCCCTGCCAATCCACAAAAAAACCGAGCACCCCACTCGCCTGCGCCAGCGCCGCCGCCCGCTCCCCCGCCGACTCCACCACCTGCCAATGGTGCGCCACCGTCTCCCGCGTTCCCAGCTGCGGCACTCCCTTCGCCTCCACAAGCCCCTCCTCCCGGCGCTGAAACCCCCGCCCCGCCTTGAACTTGTCCCCAAACAGCCGCCGCCCCACCGCATTAAACTCAAACTCCACGAGCAACTCCTGCACTGCCGCCTCGTCCAGCGGCTGCCGCACCAACGCTTCCAAATCAAGCTCCATCGGCACATCCAACTGAATCGTCGCCAAGTCCCGCGACAGCCGCGCCTGCTCGCCATGAGCTAGGATGTTCTCCTTCAGCTTCCCCTTCAGCTGCTCCGCATTCGCCAAAAGATGCTCCACGCTGCCGAATTGCTGAATCAAACGCTTCGCCGTTTTCTCGCCCACGCCCCGCACCCCAGGAATGTTGTCCGCGACATCCCCCCACAAGCCCAACACCTCAATCACCTGCTCCGGCCGCTCCACCTGCCACTGCGCACACACCTCCGCCACCCCCAACACCTCGTGGTCCCCCCCC
>CALQKQ020000010.1 GCA_943331195.2 Akkermansia muciniphila
ACTTCTCCCCCCCGCGCCAACTCCAAGGTCTCCCCGCCATTGTTCAATTTGCCCCCATAGGAACCGTTAGGAACAACCCCTGGATAGCGCTGCCGCCAGGCCGCCGCATTCCGCGCCACCACATAAAAAGCCCCCGGCGCCAGCGCCGTGCCCAGCGGAAAATCAAAGCTAATCCCCCCCGCCAAGGCCAGCCCACTCAGGTCCAGCGACACCGCCCCCGCATTCTGCAATTCGACAAACTCAAACGCATCTCCGTCCACCCAAGGATCCCCCTGGCCCAGCGGATGGTAATGCACCTCGGTAAACCGCAGCGCCCCAAGGTCTTGCGGCGGAAAGTAGTTCGCGCTCCACAGCCCACTCCAGGCCGCCCCCACCCGCAGCCGCGCCATCAAGCGCAGCGGGGCCTCCACCGCCAAGGGCACTTGATACAGCTGCGCCGTCCCCGCCACCCCTCCCCCATGGCTTCGCGGATCGCTGCCATCCGCCGTGTAATAAATGCTGCCGCTCCCCGCCGTTAGGCCCACGCCAAACCCCGCCGGCACTGCCCCTCCCGGATGCGTCGCCACCGGTGCCGCCGGAAATTGCGCATCCATGGCGCGCGCCCGCTGCAACATCCAGCCCTTCATCGCCGCTAGGTTAGAACTCCACGCCGCCGCACTCAAACCGCTCCGCGCCGCCACCTCCGCAGTGATCTCCGCCGCCTGCGCCTCCACCAGCCCCGCCAGCGCCGCGTCAGAAAACCGCTCCCGCCGCAGTTCCTGCCATTGATCCACATAGACCTGCATGAAGGCCGGGTCACTCACCAGTCGCCGGTAATAGAGCCGGTCGTGCGCCCAAGTTAAACTTCCATCTGCGGCACTTCCCCCACTGACATTTTTGTCAAAGCTGCGGTCGAAATCCCACAGCGTGGCCCACCGCAGCGGAGCCCCTGCCTCCTTCCGATAAAGATAGGAACTCAACACCACCGCATCCTGATTCTTCGTGAAGGTCTGCAACAAGAGATGCTTCGCCCAATTGGCCACGTCGATCTGCCCCCAGTATCCCACCGCAGGATTGCTAAAATTCGCCCCATAAAGCGCCGCATCAAACGCCCGCATCTCCCGCTCCACCGCCGCCCGCTGCGGCCCCGTGATCGCCCAACCATTCGGAGACGCAAAATTGAAAAACGAATGGTAAAAGTTAGGCTGGTCGTCGTTGGCTGGGGTCACCCCGCTGCCGCTCCCCGTCCCCCCAGGGGTGGTGATGCCCTGGTAGCCGCGCGGATTGTCGTCCGGGCTCTGCAACAAGCGGTCCGGCCCCGCCGTGTGAAAATGGCGCGGCGACCCGCGCTCCGCCCCCGCCCCCACCGGCAGCGCGTCCATCCGATCAATCCCCACCATCCACCCCCCTCGGCTTCCGTCGGCACTCAACGGCGCGAAGTCCACCCGCCCGGCACCGCGCGAAGGCTTTTCCAGCAACAGCGCCAGCCCCCGGTGGTCCGCCAGAGACAACTCCCCCCCGCTGTCCAAGAAAAGCTCCACAAAGCGAAAGCGCGGCGCCGGAAAGCCCCCAAGCTTTGCTAAAGCAAACGCCACTGAATTGTGAATCAACGTATTATCAAACTGCGCCGGATCCGGCCCGTAGATCACCCAACCAGAATCTTCCGGCATTCCCAGCAACCCGAGCTCGCGCGCCTCCCCATCGCGCTCGCCCCACGTCTCCAAGCTATAACTCTTCTCCGCGAAGGTAAAGGAACTGCTCCCCCGCACCTTCAGCCCCGCCCGGCTGCGCTGCACCACCGGACTGCTCAGCGCCGTCGCCCCCTCGACGTTGTCTAACACCACCAGGGACTGCGCCTGCAAAGCCACCGCCGTCACCTGCGAGCCATCCCCATTCGGGCCCCGCGCGCTCACTCCCGGCACCGCCCCAGCCCCGTGATTGCTCAAAATCAGCAGCGGCAACGGCGAACGGAACGCGTCCAATTCCGCCGCCACTTTAAGATAGGAACCCGTCGCCGTGGCACCATATCGCTCCCCCGGAAAAATCGCCGCAGCGCGTATCTGTGCACTAGCCGATAGCGTCAGTGCCCCCACCACGGCGGGACTCTCCCAACTGGGCAGGCTCCCGTCGGTAGTATAGCGTAGTATCCCTTCGCTAGAGCTCGACTCCAGCACCACCCTGACACTGCCGCTGAAAGGCCCCGGCGTCGGCGTAAACCCCAAGCCATCCCGCACTTGGCTGCGCCCATCCAGGTTCAGCCCCCCCGGAGTCGCCGCCACAAAGTATTTCCCCCCAGCCCCCATCCCCGCGCTCCGCCCAAAGCTGACATCGGCATCCTGTTCCGGATAGCGGTACGCCGTCGCCACCGTCAAATCGGGTCGGATCAGGGCCACGGTGTGGCCGGCCGCCTGATTGAGAGAAAAGTTGCTGTGAAGTTCGCCTAGCGGATCGCGGCGATTTTTCCCGGAAGCCCACACCACGAGAAACCCGCCCGGGGCCAAGGTCACCGGCGGCAAGGCCCACTTGGTCGGCACCTCCGCAGCATCGCTGAGAAACCATCCCGCCGTGCTCTGCGGCGTGCTCGCGGTATTTTCGATCTCGATCCAATCGCTCTGGTCCCCATCGCCATCGCGCGCCCCCCCATCGTTTTCCGCCATGAATTCCGTGAGCTCCAGGCCCCCCGCGGCCCGCAGCACCTGCAAAGCCGCCGACGCCGTGCTCCTGCTCCCCCCGGCGTGCCCGGCCCGGCACCAGTAGTCGCCAGCCTGCTCGGCCCGCAGCGCCTCTAACACCAGGGTCGGCCCCACCGCTCCCGCCACCGCCTGGGTATCGCGAAACCACTGGTAAGTCAGGCCATCCCCGCTGAAATCGGCGCTGAGCACGGCCCGCCCGCCCTCCACAACACTCTGCGAGGCCGGATGTTGCCGCACCACGGGCAGCGGCGGCGCGGGGGGATCCTCCATGACCAGGGAAACGCTATTCCAAATCCCTTCTCCGCGGCCGCCGCTCGAGCCGGTGCCAAACTGCACTCCATTGAAGGTGCCGCTCGTGCCAGCATAGCCGCTAGCTTTGCTGACCCCATCCACGAGATAGGCCGCAGTCCCGCTGGCCGCATCATAAACCAACTGGTGCTCGTGGGGCCGCGCCGCATCCACCCCCGTCAACGTCACCGTCGGCCCACCCACCAACGTCACCACGATCTGACCGGAGACATTGAGATCAAAAAAGAGCACCCAGCGCTTGGACGCGTTGTTGCCGTAGAGCAGCACCACGCTATTCGCCCCGCCATTGGAGGCGACCGGATCCACCACTCGCATGCGGGTGGCCAAGCGCCAGCCCCGCGCCGCCGCACTGCTGTGCTGCGCCGCCGTGAGCGGCCGACTCCACGTGGCAAACTGCGACGTAGCGCTGCTGTTGTCCAAGATGCGCCAGCCATTGTAGCCGCTGTCGCCATCTGGCGAGAGCGCCGCGCTCACAAAATTTCCGAGGTCACTACTAGGGCGTCCCTCCACCCAGCCACTCGCCTCCGGCGAAGGTGCCTGCACCGGATTGCCCGCCAACCCCGCCTGGTAGTCTGCCGCCCACTCCAGCGCCATGCCTGTTCCCTGCCCTAGCCAAGCCGCCAGCAGCGCCAGCGCTATAGAAGATCTATGGGACATGTGATATAAAAACTAGGGAAACACCGATCGGAAAAACTCCCGCAGCAGCCGTGCCTCCGCAGGCACCACCCACGGACTGCTCACTTCTAGCGGCGTCCAGTGATCCAGGTCCGCTGAATGCTGCAGCAGCCCAGTGAAGCGAATCTCCAAATCCCCATTAGGACGCGGCTGCAACACAATCTCCGGAACCTCCACCGCAAAATAACGCTGCCTCAAATAGAGCTCCACCTCCGCCCGCTCCGCCTCGTCCAAGGCCCCAGCGTAAATCAGCACTTCCGCCATCTCCCCGTCGAAGGAATCATTGCTGCCATCCCCCGCCGGACTCCGCCCCAAATAGGTCGCCAGCGGCGTTGCGCCCAATCGCAAACTCCCCGCCGCGCTGTTCTCGCGGACCTCAGCCGGCGTCACCGCGCGGTCCTCCAGGCGGCCCAGGCTAGTCTGGGTGCTGCCCGCCACCTGGCCAGTTAGCAGCATCCACCTCCCGAACGTCACCGGATTCACAAAGCAGGGCACCTCGCCGCCCGATCCATTGCGGGCGCTCACCACCAGGGCCGCTTGGCTGCTCGTGGCGCTATTGCCCGCAAAGAAATAGGCTCCCCAATTGGCCGCGTGGAAATCAGATTGGTGGCGCAGCATATTGGGGAACTGCCCCGCCGCCGGAGCCGCCGTCGGCTTGGCCACGATGAAAAAGGTAAAATCTTCCCCATCCAATCCCGTCGCCCCAGCCCCCGGAATGGCGAGGAATTGCTGCCGGGTCCGACTGAACGCTAGGGTGTCACGCCCCTTCAGCCCGCCCGCCACCAAGCTGGGACGCCGCAGCGTCACCGCATGGGAAGCCCCGGGGCTGATCGCGTGATTGCCATTCCCCGTGCCATCCCGCCACGTCACCCCATCCAGCGGGTGGGCCTCCGCCGTCTCCCCCGAAAAAGCCACCGCCAAGCGCCCCATCAGGGGCAATCCCGAAGCCGCCCTCGCGCTCACCCGGGCGTCCACCTCGGCAAAAGCATTGCCTGCTAGGTCTGCTATCCCCACTAAAGACAATTGATAGAGGGCCCCCTCGGCCGGACGCGGCTCGACCGCTAGGTCATAAGTAAAGGCGTTGACCTTGGTCACCGTGCGCAGCGCAACCCCTCCCGATATCCCGTAAGCAGCCGGATCCAAGGCTTTGCTGTCATCGAGCGGCTCCGACACCTCTAGCCGCAGCCGCGCAGCAAACACGGAAACCTCCAACGCTTTCACCTTCGGAGAAACCGTGTCGGGTGCCACCACCACCACCGCCGCCTCGCTATCGGTAAAGCCCGCCCCATTGCTAGCCCGCAGCACATAGCTCGCGGCATCTCCCGCCAGGGCAAATGGAATGGTTAAAGTTGGCCCCGTGCCGCCCTCCACCGGAAAGCCATCCTTGAGCCATTCATAGGAAGTGATGATTCCGCTAAAGGCGGCGGAGAGCGTCAAGCTCTCCCCCGTTTGGATGGTTTTGCCCACGGGACTGGCGAGCAACTGCGGAACGCTGAGCGCCTCCCGGATGGTGAAGCGAACCTCGTTCCAGTAGCCATCGCCCCGGCCCCCGGAAGATCCCGTGCCCCACTGCACGCCGTTGAAGCTGGTCCCCGTACCGGCATAGCCACTGGCTTTGACCACGCCGTCGACCAAATAGTTCGCCGTCTTACTAGCCCCATCAAATTCAAATTCATGCAGGTGATAGCGCGCCGCATCTACCCCTGCGAGAGTCACCGTGGGGCCGCCGGCTAGCGAGGCCACCAGCGCACCGGCCGCGTTGACATCAAGAAAAAGAATGAAGCGCCGCGCGCTTCCTGCGGGCGCTTGGGAATGGTTGCCGTAGAGCAGCACCACGGCATTGCCCCCCGCATTGCCCGCTACCGGATCGACCGCGCGGAGTCGCGCCCGCAAGTTCCAGCCCTTGTTGTAAGCATCAAGGTGTTCCTGCTCAGTAAAGGGCCGCGTCCAGGTGAGGAATTGACCCGCGCTGCTGCTGTTGTCTAGCATCCTCCAGGCATTCCAGCCCGTGGCTCCATCCGGCGAGAGGCCCAGGCTCTGGAAATTAGCCGCATCTGCCGCAGGCACCCCCGCAACCCAACTCTGGCTGGCCGGATCGGGAGCCAGCCCGCTGACTCCGGCGTCGTAGGCCGCCACCGTTTGATCCGCGCGGAGCGGCGCGGCCGCCCAGCAACCGAGCGCGGCCCACCAAGACAAAGTCGAAGCGAAGGAGATTTTCATAGCGGCAAAAAGCGAAGCGGTGCAGGCGCGCAGGGCCCGGCCTGGAGGCACGAAGCCGCCCGAACATGCAGGAATATCCTACCAACCTGGAAAACCAAAGCCCACGCCTAGCGGCGGCGGCGCAGCATCAGAAAGGATCCCGCGAGGACCCCCAACAGCGACCCCGAAGGCTCGGGCACGGTGTTGACATTGGCGATAAAATAGACGCCCCAGTCCCGCGCGGTTCCGCTAGTGTCGCGCACCTGCACGGTGTCCGCCAGGTAGCCCGTACCCGCCGCTCCGGCGCCCGCTTCCACAATCACGCGGAAATTGGCCACATCGGCACTGCTGTCCGAGGTCTCCGAGAAAACCGCCCAATAGGTCGTGTCTTTATCCAAGCTGATGGAGGGGAAGCTGTAGGTGAAAGACTCAAAGGGAGCTGCGGTGGCGGTGCTGACTCCGGCCCCGTTGATGGCGTCCACCGCGCTCCAGGAAATCCCGTTGCTCGAAGCCCCCAGAAACGTGCCCACATCGCCCGCCGCCGTGCCACCCGTGAAAGAGCTATACACCTTCAGATAAACCGGGGCATTGATGTCGGTGATTTGCCCCGCAGCGGAACCCAGCAGCGGCGTCGTGGCATCGCTAAAACCCGGGCGGTGCAGGCTCAGCGAGAGCAGCTCCACCTGTTGCGTCAGCACCTCCACCGGACCCGTCCCCCCCGCCGCCGGGCGGAAGGCAAAGCCCCGGATATTGGCCCGGTCGCCCGAAGCGATCGTGGCCGAAAGGGTGTTGTCCACCAGCACGGTAGCCGCTGGGGCGGAAGCCGCCGCTAGCAAGAGAAGGGAGAGCACAGTTAGTTTCATAGCATAGATTAGGTTCCTTCCAATATGAACGAGCCCTCCGCTCGCCCGCCAGATCCAGCAACCTGTCCTTTTTTTGAACAAGTCGGCCCCGCCAGGGCCTGGTTTCACCCCGTTTTTCCCTCGCGAAACTGCGGCAGCAGCAGGTCCATGCGCCCGGCGGGGGCCGCCCCTTCGAGGCAGCGCCGCAGGTGCCGCGCCACGTGCCGGGCGTAGGTTTCCGGGTCCAGCGCGTAGCGGCTCAGCAGAGGCGCCACATGTTCCAAAAAAGGGTCGTCGTCCCGCGCGATCAACTTGACCTGCTGCGGCACCTTCCATCCGTGGTAGATCAAGTGCCCCAGCGCCGTCACCGCGTGGGTGCTGTGGCACACCAGCAAGCCCTGCGGCGCGAGCGGTTCTTTCATCATCGACTCCAGAGCCCGACAGAGGCCATCGGGGCTGCCGTCATGACGCGCCACCCGCACTGGGTGTCCCGCCGCCCCCGCTTGAAAGCCGATTTCGCTTTCCCGATCTCCCGCCAGCAGGCTGCGCGGCAGCACCAGCCCGAGACAAGTACAGCCTCGCGCCAAGAGGCGGCCGGCGGCGTGGCGGCAGGCTGCTTGGTAGTCGGTGTCGACGCCGGGCAAGTGCACTCCCTCGCCGCGCGAACCCGCCACCACGGCGGGCAGGCCCTGCGCCGCGAACCACTGCTGCATCTGGGAGGTCGACCGCAGCAGCACCCAAGCGGCAGCGGGGTGTTGCCCCACGAGGTCGCGCAACACTCGGCCGGGCCGAGCCCGCGCGGCGGCGGCGCTGAGGACAAATTCCAGGGGCACCCCCTGCCCGGCCAACTGCCCGCGCAATTCGTCGATCCAAAGCAGCTTGGAAGTGGTGAGTCCGGCGTGCGGCACGGGGCTGAGCAACACCACCCGATCCGGCCGGGCGGCCTGGGATGCCTCTCGCACGGCCCCGCCCACGACTTCGCGCCGCCGCCCCTGGCTCACCCGGAGCAGGCCTTCACTCTGCAAGCTAGCCAAGGCGGCCCGCAAGACGGCCCGGCTCACTTGGAAGCGCCGACACAAATCCATTTCGCCAGGCAACGCTCCCTGCCACTCGCCCGCCGCGAGGCATTCTCGCAGCACCGCAGCAACCTGCCCCGCCAGGGAGGTGCGCTGGGGAAACGGCTTCATGCTTTTTCTAAATCCGCCCCGCGCGGCCGATCCAGGGGCTTCTTGCTCCGCCGCCCCTCAGCTGTCCTGCGGCACCCACTCCCCTCGCAGCAAACTCACGATTTCCACCTGATTTTCCATCGCCCCCGCCGCCGGGTAGCGCACCTCCAGCACCGCCGCGTGCTTGTCCGAAACCCCCAGCAACTCGTCCAATTCCCTCGCCAGGGCCGATTCCTTGGCCACGTAGCCATACAAGCCCACCTTCAGCCCCGGATATCCCAGCTGATAGCAAACCCAGCGACTTTCCTCGCTGAAGGCGTAATTGTGATATTTGTCATTCTCATTTCGGGCAATCGTCACCGCGACGCGGGTGGGCTCCACCGAGCGCGCCTCGCGCATTTGCAGCAGATTCGGCTCTTGATAGAGCGACGAGCTTTCCCAATCCACCAAATACCGCCCCTTCGACTTCACCAAGCTCATGAAATGCGCCCGCCCCAGCGAGGGAATATCATAGCCCAAATTGACCACGTGGCCCTCGGGCATCCCCAAGGCCAGCGCGGCATCCTGAATCGGCCCGTCCGCATGGCTCTTATAAAAGGCCTCCATCATCCCGGCCACCGCCTCCGGCTGCCGCACATAGTTCAGGCGGTCCTTCCAGGTCTCGGCCTTGAAGAAAGCTTGCGCCACCACCGCTGCCTCGTCAATCACCACGTCCCCGCGCACCGGGGCCTCGGGCGGCGCCACCACCGCCAACGGCTGGCGCGACGTCAGCAAAAAGGAAGCCAGCAGCGCCAAGCCCACCATCCCCGTAAGGACGCCCGCCAGAATGCTCCGGTCCAATTGCCCGTCTTGATACAGCCACGACGTCAGCCGCGAGGTCTGCAAAAAAACCTGGCGCGGGTTTTGCGTCAAACTCGCCTGGCTCGTTTCCGTCTCCGAAACCAAGCGCTCCCAGTTTTCCGAAAAAAGTTCCCGCGCAACCTCGGGAATCTCCGTGAGATCGGCATTTCTCGGACCCTCGCCCACTTCAAATAGCGGTCCCCCCTCCTCCGCCAGGAGATCCTGGTAGCGCGCCCGCCACTCCGCCACCGAACTAGGCGCCACCTGCAAATCCCGCGCGGCCTCCTTGACGCTGTCTCCCTCCTGCAGCACCCGGCGCAGCGCCTCCCGCACCCGGAGCCCGTCTTCCATGGCCAAGGGGCTCGCGCTTTCGCCCGCCCCCGCGCGCGGCGTATTCAGCGGATTCTGCTCAAAACTAGCCGAACGCGGGGCCCGCGGGCTCAGCTGGGAAAGCTCCGCCCGCCGCGCCGGAGCTGGCCCTGGTGCCAGGGGAATCGCCTCCGCCACCTGATCCATCCCCGGCACCTCCGACAACGTAGGCCGCCGCGCGGACGCATCGGCAGGGGGTTCATCCGAAGCGGGAGAATCGAGCGGGAGAGCCATGGCCAGTGCGTTTTAGTTGGATTTGAGAGACTTGAGAGACTTGGCCACGGGATCCTCCAGCACGGCGGCGTCTTCCGCCGTGGCAAAATACCAAGTGGGATACCGCATCCGCTTCACGATCACCTGATCGCGCGAAACGGGATTGGGAGGATAAACCAGATCCGCAATGATCCCGGCGCGCCGCCCCTCCTCGATCAGGGGAAGCAGCTCGCGACCCTCTCGGGTACTCCGGCTGATGTAGCCGTAGAGGTGAAAATCGCGGCCAGGATACTCAATCGCGACACACTGCCACTCCAGCTCGCTGAAGCCGTGGTTGTAGTAGTTGTCGGCCTTCATGTAGATGCGGAAGGGGGAGGCTTCAGGCGGCATGGTGGCCTTAAAGGTCTCCAGCGGAAGCTCCTGATAGCCAACCGAAGTCTCCCAGTCGACTAAATAAGTGCTGCTGGCTCCATTCCTGATTTCCTCCACCGCAAAAAAAGTCATTTCCTCATAGGTGCTCCCGGGATTGAGCGGATCCGGCACCTGCACCGGCATCGCCAGCAGCACATAATAGAGCGCACTCCCAGAACCGCCGCCCCGCTTGTCCCGCAAGCTGGGTTCACCCGCCACCATCGGCCCCGCGCTGCGGCCATCGCGATACCAGCGCTGCATCAAAGGGCGGATGCGTTCGGGCTGGCGCACCAGCGCCAACTTGGCTTCCACTCCATCCGCCGCCAAAAAGTCGCGCACCGCCTTCTCCGCCCCCAACGCATCATAGCTTGTCAGAATGGCGCGGTCGACCAAAGCTTCTGCCGCCACCGGAGGCGGGGCCTCGTAGCGCTGCCGCAGCACCCGGTAGCCGTAGAGGGCAATCCCCAGCACCAGCAGAGCTAAGCCCGCCGTCAGGTAGCGGGACACCGCGATGAGCCGCTGGAAAACCAAGCGCGACCCCAGCAGCAAGCGGCGGCGGCGCACCCGCTTTTTCGTGGTGCGAGTCTGGCCACCCTCCTCCTCCACCGCTTCCACCAGATATTCCCGTTCCTGTCCAGCGGAAACCCCCTCCTCGGGGAGCGACTGGGCCTCCGTCCACGGGTCTGCGGCGATCTCGGCTTCGGGAAGCTGCGCCACATCCCGATGGTCCCAGTCAGTCAACTCCATCCAGCGCGGCGGCGGCGGCGGCGGCTTGGCCTTGCGCTTCTTGATCTTCACCCGGCGGTGCTGCTCCGGCCGGTTCGGCTGCAATCCGCCCTCGGGCGGAGCCTGCTCCCAGGCCGCGCGGCCATCAAATTCCGGATGCGTTCCCCGCGCCTCCGGCGGCACTGCGTCCCCTGGCCGGGGCCCCTCCGTATAACTGCGGCCCTGCAAGACCCGGCTTTCCCGCACCGGCAAGCTGGGAAAAGAACCATCCACCGCCGCCCGCTGCGGCAGGGGACTAGGGCGGAATTCCACCCCCTCCGAAGTCCCCGAAGCCGTCGGCACCGGAGTCCGGCACTGCGGGCAGAGCAGACGGGAGTCCACAGCCGCCGCGCGCGGCACCTTCATGCGAGCACCGCAGGCACCGCATTGCAGCACCATCCAGTCCTGAGAAAAAGCATCCTGGGATGAGGAAGAAAGAGGCATGGATCTAAAAACAGCACAACCGCCACCCCATCTAACCGCCAAAACCGTCCAAACGCAACGACGCTTGCGCCGCCACCCGCTCAATCGCTCGCAAGCCCGGCGCCAGATGCGTTTCCCTCATCCACACCTCCGCGCCCACTTCGGCCTGCACCGCCGCCCGCGCCGCCGCTGCATCCGCTCCATCCTCCAAAAAGGCCATGACCGTGGAGCCGCTCCCCGACATCAACGCCGCAGACACCCCCGCCGCCCCCAACAACGCCGCCTTCACATGCCCCAGCACCTGGTATTTCTCAAACACCGGCCGCTCTAAATCATTGCGCAACTCCCCCCAAGGACTCGCCTGCGCCCCATACGGCAACCCCTCCACCTCCAGCGCCGCCCCCCACTGCCGGTATGCCCATGGCGTCGCCACCCCAAAAGGCAGCTTCACCAACAGCAGCCGCGCCGCCGCACCGCTCGGCACCGCCACCACCCGCTCCCCCCGGCCACTCGCATCCGCCACTTGCCCCAACAAAAAAAACGGCACATCCGAACCCACCTCCGCCGCCGCCGCCGCCAGCGCCCCCGGCTCCAGCGCCAATCCCAAAGCAGCCTCCACCAAGCGCAGCGCCGCCGCCGCATCGCTGCTCCCCCCTCCCAAGCCCGCCCCATGCGGAACCCGCTTCTCCAAATGAAACCGCAGCCCCGGCAACCGCCCCGTCGCCCCCTCCAGCGCCCGAATCGCCCGCACCACCAAATTCGACTCATCCCCAGGCACCGTGGCATCGTCGCAGCTCAACACGATCTCCCCCCCAGCCAAGCCAGGATCCACCTGCAAACTCAAGCGGTCGCTCAACGCCAACGGCGCCAATCGCGTCTCCACTTCGTGAAATCCATCAGCCCGCCGCCTCAGCACCCGCAGCCACAAATTGATCTTGGCAGGGGCTTCGACACGAAAGCAATCAGGCGAGGGAGCAGAATCAAGCAGCATGAAGTTGACCCCAGTTCTCGACTCGCCAAGCCCGACCTTCAACGTGCCATTTCCGCCCTTTCCACCGCCCCGCCAAATTACCTGGAAACTTGCCGCATCCCCCGGCAGCCCCTCAATGACCGGGCAAAAGGGCGCGTGGAGAAGGGCGCTCGCGCCCCCCTGGCGATGCCAGTGGCATCGCAAAGCTTCATCCACCGTTGGTTGAGCGCAGCGACACCACCGGGATCCCCGGTGCCGGATGACCCGCACTCCGGCAGGGCGAGCGCGCTTCACTCTCCATAAGCCAAGGCGTGAGGAACCAGACGATCACTTCCACTTTCGCACGCCGCACGCCGCGCCCCGCGCCCCGCCGCATCAGATCGTCAGCTCCCGTTTTTGGGTTTTGTCTGTAAACCGAGATACCGCAGAAAACCACTGGGGTGCCGGCGCTGCTTTGACCGCCATGTGCAGATCAGATCTGCGCCCGGGCGATTCCTGGGAACGCACCAAAGCCGGAGGTTTCCCTCCGGCTTTGTCGATGATTCATGGGGCAGTAAGGCTGCCGGGGGCTTAGTAGCGTCCGCCGCGGTCGCCGCGATCGCGGTCGCGACCACCACCGCCGCCGCCGCCGCCGTAGCCACCACCGCCGCCGCTACGGCCACCGCCGCCGCCGCCGCCGCCGTAACCACCGCCGCCGCCGCCGCTGCGTGGCTTATAGCCGCCGCCGCCGCCGCCACCACCGTAACCGCCACCACCACCACCACCACCGCCACCGGCGTAGGGGCGCTCCTCACGAGGACGGGCTTGGTTGACGGTCAAGGGGCGGCCGTCCACGTCTTTGCCGTTGAGGGCTTCGATCGCGGCATTGGCTTCGCCCACATTCGGCATGGAGACGAAGGCAAAACCCTTCGACCGGCCGGTGAATTTGTCCATGATGATGCTGGCCTTGTCGACGGAACCATAGGCTCCGAACTCGGTTGTCAGCGCGGCCTCGGTCGTTTCATAAGCGAGGTTTCCAACGTATATTTCCATGTACTCTATTTTTCTGGGAGGCGATTCTGATTCAACAATTCTGCATGCCTCGGGACACAACTTTGTTGGAAGGCTGCTGACGCAGGGGCTTCGTGCAGGGGCCACGCGGCCCCCATCGCGGACACACTACTATGGATTGTGAGCGGGCACAACTGAAACTTGCCTCGGTTTCTCTGCGGGGGGTGCCGCCAGCCCTGCGGCGGATCGCGCCCCCTCCACGGACAGTTCGTAAACGACCATTCCCCCGTCGAGGTTGGCGTCGACCCGGCCTCCCACAGTATCCATGATGCGGCGAACCAAGGCCAGGCCGATCCCCGCATTGCCCCGGTGGCCCCCGACATTGGGGTCGAAGCGCCAAAAAGGAGAAAAGGTGCGCTCCAAATCGGCGGCGGCAAGGCCTGGATTGCTGTTGGCCACGGCAATGTGCCAGGTGCAGCCCACCTGGGAAGCGGAAATGGCAATGTGCCCGCCCACTGGGCTATAGGAGACGGCATTGTCGAAGAGGTTGCGCAGCACGATTTCGATGAGGGCCGTTGGCAAGAGCAGGTCCGCCTCGGGTTCAAGCACCTGCCAGGTCACTTTTAGTTGGCGCTCCTCCGCCCGCTCAAACACGGGCCGCCAGGCCTTGCGCAGCAGCTTGGGCAGGGAGGCCACTTCGTGGGCGAACTCGCTGACCGCATGGCCGCTTTCCAGGCGCGCCAAGAGCAGCAGGTGATCGACAACCCGCTGCATTCCGTTTTGGGAATCCAAAATGCCCTCCAGGGTTTCCTCGTATTCTTCCGCGCTGCGACTGCGGCTGAGGGCCAATTCCACCCGACTGCGGATGGCGGCGAGCGGATTGCGCAATTCGTGGGCGGCGTTGGAAGTAAACATGCGCTCGTGTTCAATGGCGGCGCCGACCCGGTCCATCAGCGCATTCAATCGCCCCACCACCGGCTGCAATTCACTCGGGGCGCCCGGCAAACCGAAGCGGGCGGCGCTGTCCACCAGCGGCATGGCCTCGATTTGCCCCGCCAGGGCCGCCACTGGCCGCACCCCGCGGCGGATGATCCAGCGGGCTGCCAGCATCAGGGCCGCGACCGTGAGGGCTGCCGTCTTGACGAGAAACCAGCCCACTTCGTCGAGGGCCGCCTGGAGGGAGGTGGTGTGGCGCGCCAGGGCGATGTGCACGGGAATGGGGACGTCAGTGGGGTCCTGGACGGGGATCACCTGCCGGGAAACCATGCGCACTGGCGTGTGGCCGAACAGCACCAGATCCGAAAACACCGCCTGGTCCCCCGCCAACGCCACCCGGGGGAGATCGCTCCCCTTCAGGCCGGGGGAGCGGGAAATGAAGCGGCCCTGCGGCAAAAACCAAAACTCCACGTAGTCGGGGTTGGCCGGATCGCTCACTCGGGCCCACTCGGCCTGACCCATTTTCCATTTCGGAATGCCTTGGCGGATCGCCAGGGTGGTTTCGTAAAAGCGCAGCTTCTCCTCCAGGGCAAAGTCAAACTCCTCCCGCAGGTGGGAGTCGACCACCCGATAAACCACCAGGCCCCCCAAGCTCAACGTCAGCGTCAGGCTGGCAAAAATGCCGAGCAAGAGGCGGCCCTGGAGCGACTTTGGCTGGAGTTTCATGGCCTAGGCCGCAAGCTCAGGCGGCCCGCTCTTCGAGGATATAGCCCATGCCCCGGCGCGTGTGGATCAGCTTGGGCTTGTCCTCGCGCTCAATTTTCCGGCGCAGATAGGCGATGAACACGTCGACCACGTTGCTTTCCGGGTCTTGGTTGAAATCGTAAAGCTGCTCCCAGATTTCCGCGCGGCTCACCACCTCGCCGCTGCGCATGGCCAGCAATTCAATGAGGGAATATTCCCGCGCCGTGAGGTCGAGCGGTTCGCCCCCGCGGGAAGCCGACTTGCGATTGGTGTCAATTTCGAGGTCGCCCACGCGGATCACCGGGTCCTTCACATTGTGAGTGCGCCGCAGCAAGGCCCGCACCCGGGCCATCAACTCATCCAAGGAAAAGGGCTTCACCAAGTAGTCGTCGGCCCCCGCATCCAAGCCGCTCACGCGGTCGCCCACAGCATCGCGCGCCGTGATGATGAGGACACTGGTGTCAGTGTTGCGGGCCCGCATTTTTTGCAGCAATTCGACGCCGTCCAAGTTCGGCAACATCAAGTCCAGAATCGCCAGGGCATAGCGGTTTTCCGTAGCCAGCCAGAGCCCTTCGGCCCCGTCGCCCGTCTCATCCACCGCGCAGCCGCTTTCCCGCAGGCGCTGTCCAATGGCTTTGCGGAGGGGTTCATTATCTTCGACGACGAGCACTTTCATGGTTCTTGGAGGGATGGGGGGGAGATCGGCTCCGGGCAAACTGGGCAGATTCCTTAGGCAGCGCAATCAGTTCCCGCGCCAGTCCAAAGTTCTTTCCGACCCGACCCCGAAAGTTCCCACCACCCCCAACCTACACGCGCTCTGTTAAAATTGCAGGAAGCCGCGCTGTTTTTTAGAAAAACATCGGGGTTTTCCCGAAGCAGGCAAAGCGGGCGGGTTTTCCCTCGCGCCGCCCCCAGCCTCACCTACATTGTCCTCTGCGCCGATCCCTCGGAGCTTCGCCTCATCACCAGCCGCCACCCTCCACGTTCTCCTGCTATGCTTCGGCTCACCCTTTCCCTCTTCCTCCGCGCCGCCTGCCTCGGCGCGGCCTCCTTGTCCCTCGTCGGCCCCGCCGCCGCCCAGCTCAGCCGCAAAGACGCCAACCCCGCCAACGACCCCGCCTGGCTCAAAAAAACCGCCCTGGAAATCGACAAGCGCCTCGGCGCCGCCTTCCAAAAGCAAAGCGTCCGCCCCCTCCCCGCCGCCGACGACGCCCGCTGGATGCGCCGCCTCTACCTCGACGCCATCGGCCGCATCCCCACCTACGCCGAAGCCAAGGCCTTCCTCGACAGCGCCGCCCCCGACAAACGCGAAAAGCTCATCGATCAGCTGCTCGCCTCGGAAGGCTACGTCGGGCACATGTATAATTACCTCTGCGACCTCCTCCGCGCCACAAGCCGCTTGGGCACGGACGGCACCCGCAGCGGAGTGCCCTACCTCCGCTGGATTCGCGAAAGCGTCGCCCAAAACAAACCCTACGACAAACTCGCCTACGAATTAATCACCACCAACGGGGGCGGCTGGGAACCCGGCAAAGGTGCCGTAGGCTACTTCGAGCGGGACCGCGGCATGCCCCTGGACAACATGGCCAACACCACCCGCATCTTTTTGGGAACCCACATCGAGTGCGCCCAGTGCCACGACCATCCCTACGATAAATGGAAGCAATTGGACTTTTATGAAATGTCCGCCTTCACCCACGGCTTGAAAACCGGAAACCGCGACGCCCGCTCCCAATACGCCAACGAAAAATACAACGGAAAAACCGCCGAAACCGACAGCGCCCGCCGCGACCTCTACCGCTGGCTCAACGAAAATATCCTCGACTTCGGCGTCAGCGGCAACGGCACCGGCCAAATCACCCTCCCCAAAGACTTCAAAGGCAAAGGCGGCAAACCCGACGAAGTCGTCAAGGCCCGCTCGGTGTTCCCCGGAGCCTCCGGCGGCCGCCGCGAAAACGACGACGCCCGCGCCAAATTCGCCAAGTGGATGACCGACTCGGACAATCCCCGCTTCACCCTCCTCATCGCCAATCGCCTCTGGAAAAAAGTCATGGGCATCGGCCTCTTCGAACCCGTCGACAAATACGTCGAGCCCAATAAAGAAAACCCCACCGGCACCCTCGTCAGCAATCCCGAAGTCCTCGCCTACCTCCAAGAGGTCATGCGAGAGCTCAACTACGACCTCAAGGCCTTCCAAAAAGTCCTCTTCAACACCCGCGGCTACGCCCTCGGCACCAATCCCAACGCCGTCGACCCCCGCCAGCCCTACGCCTTCCAAGGCCGCGCCGTGCGCCGCATGTCCGCCGAACAAGTCTGGGACTCCATGGCCACCCTCGTCGTCCCCGACCTCGACTACCGCAAGGGCAGCGCCCTCGACCCCACCGCCCGCGTCTACGGCAAAAATCTCGGCCAAAACGCCTACGCCATCTGGAAAGAATTGGAAAATGCCGACATCAAAACCATGAACGCCTGGGTCGACCGCATCGCCCGCGAAATCAGCGGCGGCAAAGCCAAAACCGACGAGGCCAGCATGATGGATTCCTCCATGATGGCCGAAGGCGACGCCAAAACCGCCAGCCTCGACCCCGCCAAATGGGCCGGCTACAACAAAGCCCTGCTGCGCGCCGCAGAACTCCCCTCGCCCACCCCGCCCGATCACTTCCTCCGCAAATTCGGCCAAAGCAGCCGCGAAGTCATCGAAGGCGGTTCCGCCGATTCCGACGTCACCCAAGTCCTCTCCCTCATCAACGGCCACGTCGAAAAAACCATCATCGGCGACTCCAAAGCCATCGTCTACCAGGCCATCGAAAGCGCCGCCACCCCCGAGGAAAAAGTCACCGCCGCCTTCCTCAGCATTCTCAGCCGCACCCCCACGCCCGCCGAGATGGACCTGATGCTCCCCGAGGCCAAAAAAGGCCGCGACGGCGTCAAAAATATCCTCTACGCCCTGCTCAACTCCAACGAGTTCATCTTTATCCTCTAATATCCTCTAACGGCGCCCCCGCCCCACTCCCCTTTCCCCACCCTACCCCATGAGATTCCACCGCGCGGACGAATTCACCCGCCGCGAATTGATGATCAAGATGGCGCAGTCCGCCTTCGGGATTACCCTGGCCCCCATGCTCGGCTCCTCCGTGGCCACCGCCGCCGATTTCGCGCCCAGCCGCCCCCGCGCCGCCAAAAGCGTCATCTTCCTCATGATGTCCGGCGGCATGAGCCACCTCGACACCTGGGACGTCAAGCCCGGCAACGACAAAGTCATGGGCGACACCAAGGTCATCGACACCAGCGTCCCCGGCATCAAGCTCTCAGAAAACCTCCCCAAAACCGCCCAGCACATGCAGCACCTCGTGCTCATGAACGGCATGAGCACCAATCAAGGAGCCCACGAACAGGGGCAATATGTCATGCAACGCAGCTACGACATGCGCGGCACCATCGTCCACCCCGCCCTGGGCTCCTGGGTCATGCGCCTCGCCGGCAAACGCAATAACAACATTCCCGGCTTCGTCTCGGTGAGCGGCGACCCCAACCTCGTCAACGGCGGCTACATGGGAGCCAAATTCGCCGGCGTCCCCATTGGCGATCCCAATAGCGGCCTCCAAGACAGCGTCATGCCCAGCTCCATCAGCGAAGCCGACTTCACCAAGCGCCTCAGCCTAGCGGATTCCCTGAACAAACAATTCCACACCGTCGTCAACAGCTCCGCCATCCGCGACCACGAAGGCCTCTACAGCGACGCCCTCCGCATCATGCGCTGCGAAGACCTCAAGGCCTTCGACCTCGGCAAGGAGCCCACCGAAGTCAAAGACGCCTACGGCCCCAGCCGCTTCGCTCAAGGCTGCCTGCTGGCCCGCCGCCTCGTAGAACACGGCGTCCGCTTCATCCAAGTCACCCACGGCGGCTGGGACACCCACTACGACAATTTCACCGCCGTGCCCGCCCGCTGCAAAGACCTCGACGACGGCCTCAGCGCCCTCCTCAAAGACCTCAACCGCCGCGGCCTCCTCCAGGAAACCCTCGTGGTCGTGGCCACCGAATTCGGACGCACCCCCGAAATCGTCGCGGAACACCAAGACGGCCGCGACCACTACCCCAAAGCCTTCTCCTGCGTCCTCGGCGGCGGCGGCATCAACGGCGGACAAACCTACGGCAAAACCGACCCCAACGGCGCCAAGGTCATCGAAAACCTCACGTCGCCTCAGGACCTCAACGCCACCATCGCCCACGCCCTGGGCCTCCCCGTAGACCAAGTCATCATCTCCCCAAGCGGCCGCCCCTTCACCGTCGCCAACAAGGGCAAGCCCGTCACCACCCTCTTCGCCTGAGGCCCCAGCGGCACCCGCCCCGCGCCCCCTCCCTCCCCCCAGTATGAAGCTTGCCCCGCTTTTTCTGCTTTGCCTCGCCGCCCTCCCCGCCCCGGCCGCCGTCAATTTCCGCACCCAACTCTGGCCCCTCCTCGCCAAAAATTGCGTGGACTGCCACCGCGCCCCTCACAAAGACCCTAGCGGTAAATTAGTGGAACCCAAGGGCCGCCTCCGCCTCGACGGCGCCGCCCTCATCCTCAAGGGCGGCTCCGAAGGCGACGCCGTGGTCGCCGGCGACCCCGACAAAAGCTCGCTCTATCAGCGCATCCTCCTGCCCCCCGACCACGAAGACGTCATGCCCCCCAAAGGCAAAGGCAAGATGTTCAGCTTCGACGACAGCGAACTGCTCAAGCAATGGATCATCGAAGGCGCCTCCTTCGGCGACTGGAAAGGCCTCGATGACGGCCCCCCCGCCGCCCTCAAAAAGCCCGCGCCCAAAGCCGCCGACCCCCTCAGCGCCGGAGCCACCGCCGCCCCCGAGGCCGCCAAGGAAGCCGTCCGCCAACTCGGTGCCCTAGTGACTCCCGTCATGGCAGACAGCCCCCTCCTCCGCGTCGAGTGGATCTCCGGAGCCAGCCAAATCACCGATCTCCAAATCGACCTCCTCGCCCCCCTCGCCGGCAGCCTCGCGGAACTCGACCTCAGCGACACCAAAATCACCGACGCCGCCCTCGCCTCCATCGCGAAGCTCCCCCGCCTCACCTGGCTCAACCTCAACAACACCGCCGTCAGCGACGCCGGGGTCGCCCACTTGAAAACCCTCACCAACCTTTCCTACCTCAACCTCCACAGCACCAACGTCAGCGACGCCGCCCTGACCTCCCTAGCCCCCCTGCGCAAGCTGCGCCAAGTCTACCTCTGGAAAACCCGCGTCACCCCCAGCCAAGCCGCCACCTTCGCCAAGTCCATTCCAGACCTCAAGGTCACCATCGACTGACCAGCCTTTGCCTTTGCCATCGCCCCCAATCCGCCCCACTGCGGCTCATGCTCTCCCCCACCAACATCCAAGCCATCGGCGATGAAATCGCGATCTGCTGGAGCGACGGCAGTGAAAATTACTATCCCATGGAGCGCTTGCGCGCCTGGTCGCCCAGCGCCGAAACCGCCGGCGAGCGCGACCTCCTCGGCCAAAAATATGGCGGCGACGAACGCACCCACTACCCCGGAGTGCGCGCCACCGCTTGGCAAATCGTCGGTGGCTACGCCATCGCCTTCGCCTTCAGCGATGGCCACAAAACCGGCCTCTACGGCTACGACTACCTCAAAGCCCTCGGCATCAAACTAGGCCAAGCCTGAGCCCCGCCAAGAAACTGGCAAAGCTGCCGCCCGCGCCGCGTTTATGTCCCCACCATGATCAAAACATCCCTCTTCCTCCTCCTGCTCGGCCTCACCGCCCAGGCCCAAGAAAAGACCCTCGGCGTCGGCTCTAAACCCATCGCCGGAGCCGAAGTCCTCATCGACGGCACCAAGGCAACCCTCGACGCCAAATGGCAGTATTGGGAAGGCCCCGGATTCAAGTCCGCCATGCCCATCAAATGGAAAATCGTGCCCGATCCCGTCGACCCCGCCGCCCCCACCACCCTCATGACCGACGATCGCGCCGCCGACGGCGGCAAGTATGGCGCCGCTGACATCGTCACCAAAAAAGCCTATCGCGATTTCCGCCTCCACGTCGAATTCAACTGCCTCAAGCCCGGCGGCAACAGCGGAGTCTACCTGCAAAACCGCTTCGAAATTCAAGTGTTAGACGGAGACAAAGGCAGCCACGGCATGGCCGCCGTGATCAATGAAGCCGCCGCCCCCTTTGACGCCTACAACGGCACCGGAGCCTGGAACGCCTACGACATCACCTTCCGCGCCGCCCGCTTCAAGGATGGCAAACTCAGCGAAAAACCCCTGGTCACCATCTACTTCAACGGCAAGAAAATCCACACCAACCAAGCCATCAGCCAAGTCTTCGGCGGCCCCAACTCCGGCATGGACGGCGGCAACGACGGCGGCAAAGGCATCAGCGATACCCCCGGCGGCCTCAAGCTGCAGTGCGAAGGC
>CALQKQ020000011.1 GCA_943331195.2 Akkermansia muciniphila
GCAGGCCCCCCTCCAAATCAAAGCCGCCCCCTTCCTCAAACCCGGCCGCAACCTCATCGCCGTTAAAGCCCGCAACGAAGGCAGCGCCGCCGGCCTCGTCGCCCGCCTCTCCCTCCGCAAAAAAGGCAGCCCCGCCCTCGCCGAATCCTCCCCCGACTGGAAACTCTCCCC
The DNA here is from genome assembly GCA_943331195.2 of Akkermansia muciniphila. GTDB lineage: Bacteria > Verrucomicrobiota > Verrucomicrobiia > Verrucomicrobiales > V1-33 > CAIZWU01. The sequence continues at coordinate 172 of CALQKQ020000011.1, forward strand.
CACCGCCGCCCAAGGCTGGGAACTCCCCGCCTTCGACGACCACTCCTGGACCACCTCCACCGCCATCGCCGCCCTCGGTGCCGCCCCCTGGGGCAATGTCTTCGCCAACGGCGGCGCCGGCCCCGGCGTCCTCAGCGGCGACGAACTCAATCTCCTCCCCGGCTTCAAAGCCGAAGTCGTCTACAACGTCCCCAAAGCCACCCAAGGCTCCTGGGTCAGCCTCACCCTCGACGACAAACAACGCTTCATCGCCGGTGACCAAGAAGGCGGCATCTACCGCATCACCCTCAAGGACGGCGCCGAACCCGACGTCCAACTCCTCCCCACCAAAACCGGCAAAGCCCACGGCCTCCTCTACGCCAACCACGCCCTCTACCTCATGCGCAACGGCGACAACGGCGGCCTCTACCGCCTCCGCGACACCAACGGCGACGACCAATACGACGAAGAAGTCCTCCTCCGCAAAATCGACGGCGGCGGCGAACACGGCCCCCACGCCATCATCCTCGGCCCCGACGGCAAAAGCCTCTACGTCGTCGCCGGCAACTTCACCGCCATCCCCAACCCCGAATCCTCCCGCGTCCCCAAAATCTGGGCCGAAGACCAACTCATCACCCGCATGACCGACGCCAGCGGCCACGATCCCCACATCATGGCCCCCGCCGGCTGGATCGCCAAAACCGACTTCGACGGCAAATCCTGGGAGCTCGTCAGCACCGGCATGCGCAACACCTACGACATCGCCTTCAACCGCGACGGCCAACTCTTCGGCTACGACAGCGACATGGAATGGGACATCGGCATGCCCTGGTATCGCCCCACCCGCGTCTTCCACGCCGTCCCCGGTTCCGAATTCGGCTTCCGCAACGGCTCCGGTAAATTCCCCACCTACTTCCCCGACAACCTCCCCCCCGTGGTCAATATCGGCCCCGGCAGCCCCACCGGCGTCCAATTCGGCTACGGCGCCAAGTTCCCCGCCAAATACCAGAACGCCCTCTACATCATGGACTGGACCTATGGCACGATGTACGCCATCCACCTCACTCCTAACGGCGCCAGCTACACCGGCACCAAAGAAGAGTTCGTCTCCGGCAAACCCCTCTCCCTCACCGATATGGTGATCCGCCCCGCCGACGGCGCCATGTACTTCCTCGTCGGCGGCCGCGGCAACCAAAGCGGCCTCTACCGCCTCACCTACACCGGCGCCCCTGACACCCTCGCCGCCGCCCCAGCCGCCCCCACCACCCCAGAACTCAAACTGCGCCAAGAGATCGAGGCCCTCCAACTCGCCCCGCCCTCCGCCGCAGTCATCGCCCAAGTCTGGCCCCACCTCGACCACCCCGACCGCTTCGTCCGCTTCGCCGCCCGCACCGTCCTCGAACTCCAACCCCTCGCCTCCTGGCGCGAAAAAGCCCTCGCCGAATCCCGCCCCTGGGCCCGCATCACCAGCCTCCTCGCCCTCGCCCGCTCCTCCCAGGGCGACAAGGAAGCCCTCATCCCCCTCCTCATAGCCCTCGGCGGCAACCAGTGGTCCAGCCTCTCCGAAGAACAACAACTCGCCTCCCTCCGCACCGCCTCCGTCGCCCTCATCCGCCTCGGCCCTCTCAACGACGAAGCCAAAGCCCAGGCCTGCGCCAAGCTCGAGCCCCTCTTCCCCGCCAAGTCCTTCTCTCTCAATAAGGAACTCTGCGAAATCCTCGTCTCCCTCAACAGCCGCCAAGTCGTCCCCAAGGCCGTCGCCCTCATGGGCAGCATCGCCTCCGATAACCAAGCCGACCTCGCCGGCAAGGAACTCCTCTCCCGCAGCGAAGGCTACGCCCAAGGCGTCCTCGACGCCCAATCCTCCAAGCCCAACCGCCAACAAATCGCCTACGCCTACGCCCTCCGCGAAGCCACCGCCGGTTGGTCCGCCGAACTCTACCGCCAATACTTCCGCTGGTTCAATACCGCCCGCAAATTCCAAGGCGGCAACAGCCTCCGCGGCTTCATCAATAACATGCGCACCGAGGCCCTCGCCCACGTCCCCGCTGACCTCCGCGCCGAACTCGACTCCATCTCCGGCGAACTCACCACCACCCCCGAAGCCCTCCCCCAACCCAAAGGCCCCGGCAAAGCCTGGACCACCGAAGAACTCCTCGCCCTCACCGCTAACGGCCTCACCGGCCGCAACTTCGACAACGGCCTCACCACCTACAAAGCCGCCCTCTGCTCCTCCTGTCACCGCTACGGCAACGAATTCGGCGGCGTCGGCCCCGACCTCACCGGCATCGGCAGCCGCTACGGCATGCGCGACCTCCTCGATAATATCATGGAGCCCTCCAAGGTCATCTCCGACCAATACGAGTCCACCCTCATCGAAAAAACCGACGGCTCCTCCGTGGTCGGCCGCATCGTCAAGGAAGTCGGCGACCTCGTCTCCGTCGCCGAAAACCCCCTCAACCCTACCCAACTCACCGACATCAATCAGTCCAATATCAAAAATCGCGCCAAATACCCCGTCAGCGCCATGCCCCCCGCCCTGCTTTATAACCTCAATCAAGACGAAGTCCTCGACCTCCTCGCCTACCTCATGAGCGGCGGAAACCGCAGCGACAAGGCCTTCACCAAATAGCCCCACCGCACCCTCCCCAGGGGAGCCCCGCCATCAGGCCGGGCTCCCCTTTTTTGCGCCCCGCCCCATCTCCTAGCGACCCCTCAAGAAGCGAGCGCCGCCCGCATCACGCTGCCAAAATACTCCATCGTATACGGCTTCGCCAGAAAACCCGCAAAGCCCAAGGCCTGAAACCGCGCCACATCCCCCTCGCGATACTGGCCGCTCGTCGCCACCACCACCGCCTCCGGATCCATCCGCCGCATCGCCTGAAATACCTCCATCCCATTGAGCCCACTCCGCAGGTTCAAATCCAACAACACCGCCCGATACGGCCGCCCCGCGTGCAGCAGATCCTTATAGCTTTGCAGCGCCTCATCGCTATTCGCCACCGCCGTGACCGCAAAGCCCATCACCCGCGCAATCTGGCTCAGCGCCGTGCGCACTCCCTGCTCGTCGTCGACCACCAAAAGCGAAGCCGGAACCGCCTCCCCATCCACCGCTCCTAATTCCACCGCCACCGGCATCTCCTCCCGCACCCCACTCCCAGCCAAAGGCTCCCCCTCTGCCGGCGCCAAAGCCGGCAAGAAAATCAAAAACTCCGTCCCCACATGCACCCGACTGCGCACCAACATCTCTCCCCCGTGCTCCTTGACAATTTGATAGCAAATCGGCAAGCCACAGCCGTTCCCGTCCAGCTTCGTCGTAAACCGACCGTGAAACAAATGCGGCAAATGCTCCTCCGGAATCCCCGGCCCCCAGTCGCGCAGCGAAATCTGCAAATAAGGCCCCGCCCCTAGCGCAATTCCATCTCCCTCCCCTAACTCCCGCCGCAGCGCCGCCACCCGCAGCCGCCCCCCATTCGGCATCGCCTGCACCGCATTCCGGATCAAATTGAAAATCACCCGCTCCAACTGCCCCTCGTCCGCCTCAATCTCCGGCAAATCCTCTCCCAACTCCAAGGTCGCCGTCACATTCTGCGCACACGTCGCCAGCCGCACCGACCGCCCCAACAACGCCCCCGGCGCCGTCCGACTGCGCACCGCCGACCGCGGCCGAAAACAATCCAAAAAATCCTTCGCCAAATCGCTCGCCCGCTGCGCCGACACATGCGCCACCTCCAAACTCTCAAACAGATCCCCATTCTGCGGTATCGCCCGAATCGCCAACTGCACCGGCAACACAATCGACGTCAGCGCATTGTTAAACTCATGCGCCACCTGCCGCGCCGTCTCCCGAATCGTCTCAATCACATCCTCCTGCCACCCCTCCGGCGACGGCGTCGGCCCCGCCGGACGCACCGGCCCCACGGACCCCACAGACCCCACAGGCCGCCCCGCCGCCTCCTCCGCCTGCAGCGCCGCCGTCAAAATCGCGCCCATGACCTCGCCCTCCGCCGACCGCGTCACTTTCACCTGCCCCCGCCACCGCACCCCCGCCGCCCGCACCCAACTCAACTCGCAGCCCGCCACCTCCCGCTCCCCCGCTTCGCGCAGCGCCCGCGCCACCTGCCCCCAATCCCCCGCCGCCACCACCCCCCGCAGCGCCGCCCCGCAAAGCTCCCCCTCCCCCAACCCCGTCTCCCGCCGCGCCGCCTCATTCCCCCACGCAATCACCACTTCCCCCTCCTCCTCCCCCTGCAAAATCAGCACCACCTCTGCAACCTGATCCAACGCCAACCTCAAGTGGTGATTCACCGCTTTGATCCGCTCCACCGAGCCCGCGCGATATATTGGAGAATTCAAAACACAAAAAAAGCGCGTCCCACGCCAAACCGCTCCCTAATATCTCCCCACCACCCCAGCCAGGGCAATTTACACCGATTTTTCAAAACCGCCCCCCGCAGGAATGGGCATGTCCCGCCACAGCATGTGCGCCTAATTCTCGTCGCCTTGCAAAAAGGCGTCCCTGATGTTCCGTGTGTCCACGGTGCTGTTTGTTTGGTTCTTTTTTCCAACACCACGCGATCGCATGGTCCAACCAGCCTCCCCCTCCATTTTAACGACCTCTGGGACACTTCCCCAAAGGATGCAGCCACACACTGGCAATCTTCATCACGATGACCTGGATTAGAAACAAAAGCGCGCAATCGTTAGGGATGCGCCACTGGATGGCCCGCGGCTCAATGGTGGTCCTTGGGCTTCTGTCGGGGTTCGCGTTGATCGAGTTGGGCTTGCGCGGATTCGGCTTGGGCATTCCCTTGCCGACCATCCCGCACCCTTACCGGGGCCTCGCTTACCGGCCGGGGGCGGTATTCGACTACTCTGGAGAAGGTAGCCACCAGTTCATTCGCTTCAATAGGGACGGCTTTCGCGATATTGACCGTTCGCTCTCAAAACCTCGCGGCGTTTACCGTATCGCTATACTTGGTGACTCTTATATCGAGGCACCGCAGGTGGCCGTCGCCGATCGCGTGACGGAGCAACTTGAGACGCAACTGAATCAAAAGGGCGTCTTTGCGCCCCATACGGTCGAGGTTTTGAATTTCGGCGTGTCCACTTACGGCACGATGCAGGAGTTGCAGACATTGAAACACGAGGTGTGGCGATTTCAGCCGGACCTGATCATCCTCGCCTTTCTGACCGGGAATGACTTCAAGAACAACTGCCTCGATCTAGACCCAGATGATCCTGGGCGGCCCCTGCTCAATTTCCAAAACGGCGAGTTCCGCGAGGTCTTTCCGCCCTCGAAGGTCAGCGGCTCGTTGGGCGATGCAGGCCCTTTATGGGAATGGCCCCGTTTGCGGCTTAAGGGAGTTTGGGACAAATTCCACTATGTCCGGTTTATGCAAGCAAAGCGGCGGGCCGAGGCAAATCACTACCGCACAGCCGATGGCCCCGAGGCCTCGGGATTCGAAGCCGGTCTTGATGTGGGCATTTACCACCCACCCTCCGTGCCCGCATGGGTAAAAGCTTGGGAGGTGACGGAGGAGCTGCTGCGGCGCTTCGATCGGGAGTGTCGCACACACGGAACGGATTGGCTAATGGTCGTGCTATCGAACGGAATCCAAGTTCATCCCGATCTTGAAATGCGCGAGCGGTTCCGTCGAGCCATGGGACACCCTTCTTTGTTTTACTGCGAGGAACGCCTTACCGAGGCCGCCCACCGCGATGGATACGAGATTTTATGCCTCGCCCCCCCGCTGGGCGAGATCGCAAAGCGGAATCAAGTGTTGCTGCACGGGTTCGAGAACATGCAGCCCGGCTTCGGTCACTGGAACGAACTCGGCCACCGCGCGGCAGCAGAACGCATTGCAGATCATTTGCACCAGCAGGCGGTAAAGTCCGGTTCTGCGGTGCCCGAGTGAATGGAGCAGCCTAATGGTTTTTCCCAAGTTCCTTGAGGGTGTTGCCAAGCGTTTCGGCCATCGCATCCGCCACGAGTGCATTGCCCTGTGGTGTCACATGGACCATGTCGGTGTAGATTTGTTCCTCTGTCGTCGCGAACAATCCAGAAAGATCGCTGAAATCGGAGACTTGATTCGTGGCAACTTTGACTCTGGCATTAGCAGATGCCGCGAAGGGTCGGAAAGATTCCGCCCACGAGTTCGCGCGATCTAGAATGATCGACTCGCCGTCGGCGAGAGGCTTGCGATCATAGATGAGAAAAGGTTGCCAAAAGAAATGGCAGCGGAATCCGTATTCTCGAGCCAGCGCGCGAACCATTTGCAGATTTGCGAAATAGACATCCATGGCCTGATTGGCGAGGCGGTCGATTCCTTGCGGTGAGCGATCCGAGGGTCCATTCCCCAGCTGCCGCCGACGATCCAGCGCGGTGGCGATGTTCGGGGCAAGAGCCCGCAAGACACCGCCAAGATCGACCGCGCGGTGCCGTCCTTGCCCACGACCGCGACCCGAAAAAGTAGCGGCGATCGGCTCGTAACCCGCATGCCGGTAGGGTGAGTCGTTCCCAAACGTCCAGTTCAGGTCATTGGCACCTTCGTAAAAAATCACCAGATCGGGAATCTCTTTCCGCTGGATCGCGTTGATGAGGGCGATGACCGACTGGGTGGACACCCAGGCCGATTCCCCAAAATTCCTCACGGAGATTCGATCACCTATGATCGGTCTGACCTTGCGCAGGAAGAGGGCCGGAATGGTTCCCTCGTCTGGGGAGTTGGTCCCCCACATGGTTGATCCGCCAAAGAAGAAGATGCGCGGAACGCCCTCTTCAGATGTCGAACCGGGAACAACGCGTAGGCTGTCGGCGTCGACATTCACCGTGCCGCTCGCATAGGGGGGCCTCCGCCACACCGTATAGGGCCGATACTCCACCTTTGCCGATGCGATGCCGTTTTGGTCTGCCTCGAAACGGCGCGTCCAAGGTTGCGATTGATAGTAGGGGATCGATTGTAAATCCCCGGAAAAATCCGTCTTTGGCCACATTCCGAAAGCGAGGTCGAGTCCCACGATCGTCAGCATGGCGATCGCTCCCAAACCACCGAGCCTGCCAAAGACTATCCAGCATCGCTTGATGCGATCTTTCAGGCGCGAAGGCCTAGGGGGCTGCTTCTCACCGCCGTTTGCTACGTGCCCAGACATGAATTTTTTTGCAAAGTTTGTGGACTGCCCCCCGAAGCGACGTAGCTGATTCGCTTCAGCATCATGCCTGCGAATCTGAAGTAAATCGCGTTGATTCGCAACGCCACCATCCCTAGCGTGCTATTGAGGAGAGGCTCGAAGTAGCACCTGGAGAGGCCTTCGATGTCGCGGAGAAGGTGTTTCATCAATGGTCGCTTCCTCGGGGGCCTGCTTTCTCCACGGGCCTAAAGGGCATAAGCCTCCCCGCCCACCACGAGACTCGCGGCACGAGCTCGGGGTGCTTGCGGACATGATCAACGACCACAGTAGTGTCTCCGCGCACAAACGAAATCGACATCGCTGGATTCATCCACGCGCGCCTTCGCAGGTCGAACCAGGTGAGGAGCATCCCTGAACGGGCAATCTCGCGCAGCCCCGAGTTCGAAGAATCGACGACTTCAACGAGATCGTTTTGGAATGGGAAGGGTGCCCAGTGCGCCGGAACAAGGAGGTGGTTTGAGCGCCCGCCCTCGGTGCGCAGGTTGGAATACATGGCAAAAGACGTTTCGGTTTTTAGACCAAGATAGGGGCAGGCTCCGTTGATAAAAACGACCATAGGCATGACGAGAAGTGCCGGGTGGGTGCACCGAAAAATTCCCGGCCTGCGTTCGCCGGTGGCGGCAATCCCGCGACGCACCTCGGCTAAGGCCCATGCCAGCACAAGTAGGTCGTAGGCCATCCATGCGGGAAAGGTTCGATTTATTTGCAGACGGTTCGAGGCCAAGGTTGCTGCCGCGATCCCAGCCAATCCGGCGAACCTGACAAGTGTCGCGGCGGAGATATCGAAACGGCTCCCGGCGATGCGGCGGAAGATCGTCCTAAGCCGCTCCATCGCTTCCTCAGACGCAAAAAACCACAGCAGAGGGAAAATGACGACCGCAAAAGCGAAGAAACCATTTCTCGGCCCCGATGACAGAAATGAATGAAAACAAACACCGAGAAGGATGCCGGTGCCGCGCGTCGTTCGGAAGCTGAGTAACGTGGGAATAAGCAATTCGACCACAAGCGTGCCGTGAATGGCGGCCTCGATCCATCCCGGCCCGCCCGGCAGGAAGCTCATCGGCCATGGCTGACTCCGCGCGTCGGTGGCGAGGAATTTCACGCATCCATGCTCGATCGACAGAAAGTCGGTGTTTAACTTGTGGAATGTCGCCCAAAAGTAGATCGCCAAAGTCTCCAGACGAATGCCTGGTGCGGCCGCGCCCAGCAGTGCGCCCGCGCTGTCATTTCTCCAGGCACGCAAGGCTCCGCATTGGGCCGCAGCCACGAGCAGCGTGGCGTTCACCGCCGCCATAATGATAGCGTGATTGGCCAAAATCGACTGGTCGGAAAACCAGTCGGCGATCTGGGCGGCGGCAAGAACGATCAGCGCCCGAGCGGAACGCGGTGCGCAGAGCATCCAACAACACGCTGCGGCAAACCCAAAATTGGGGATCGACCAAGTCCAATGCCCATACCAGGCTTTGTCGAAAAGACCTGCCAAGGCCCACGATGCCGTAAAAACGGTGGTGAATGCCGATCCGGCGGCAACCGGCTCGCCCCTGAACCATGAATGGCGAAACATGTGCAAATAATGATTGTCAGGGTGTTACAAGGTGTCGCCCACTTGGGGAGGTTCCTCAAGTCTCCTGCGGCATGGCTACTGGATTTTAAACGGTGGCGGATGATTCATTCAGTGCCCCTCGGCCGGGAGAAGCCGTTCGACCGCCTCGCGCGAAAGTTTCGCGTAGGAGTTGCCGTCTGCGGCAAGATGGCGGAATAGCGAGACAAATCCAGCGGAGCGACCGCTGAAATGGTCGAGGTCGAGCGGGAGCAGTGGATCGACATCGGCCACTCCGTGCATGGTGCGACCGTCATAGATAACGATGTCGCCGGTGAGGGTGTAATCCTCGAAAAGCACTCTGCGCTCGTCGATCTCCACATAGCCCCCTCCTTCGGTGTAGTCGCTTCCCTTTTCCGTCAGCAGGAAGAATATTTGAAAATAACCGAGCTCCGATTTCTCGGTGACAAGGCGGGAGAAGATGTCGCGGTGCGGCACCATGAAGCCACCCCCTTGGGGATATTGGTGAATGCGGGCGCAGGTGAAAAATCCATTGTCAGTGCCCTCGACCGCAAAGTCCTCGGGTAGCCCATAGAGACGGTTCCGAAACCGCGCCGTGATCGCAAACGCCTCTCTCAGGCCGTAGATGTCATCGGCAAAAATCGGATTGTAAAGAATCCGAAGGAATCGGCCCAGGGTTCGCCGCGTGTCGGCTCCTGACTTCGCTCCAATCTGGAGTTTTTGGAAGTTCGTCCGCACCGCCTCGGTGTCCCGCGGGTCGTGCTTGCGATCCTTGGAACGGTCGAATCCCTCCTGCACCCGCGCCAGACACTCGCGGATCGCCTGCCGATCCAGCAGACCGCGAACGCGAGCGAGCGAAGTGCGGCGCACATCTTCGCGGATCCGCTCGTAGTCGAGATCGTCCAGCGACGAGGCGACATGCGTGACGCTTTCGATGAGATCGAGGTCGTTCGTTGAGATCGTTGTGCCAGGCACTGCGGAGCTTGCTTTGGCGTAACTGGGTCTATCTTCCATGACTTTGTGATCTACCTGCGGCACTAAAAAATAAAAGAGTATCTTTTTTGAATTTCCTGAGAACAAACTTGCCGGTGGCGGTTGGTAAGGCATCTCTTTTCCGGAGTTTTCGGAGGGGGAAAGCGCGAACAAACCCAAACCTCCTTATACACGCTTCCCGGATGAATATCTTGCTCAACTACCTCCCGACCACCGGCCACCTGGATCGACTTCGGGCAGCTGCGCCAGGGTCCACGTTTCTCGTTGCGAACGACGAGCACGAGGCCCGTTTTGCCATCGTCGAGGCCGATGTGGTGCTCGGCAACCGGCACTTCCTGCAAACGCTTCCCAGTGCGACCCGCTTGCGGTGGATGCAGTCGAACTCCATGGGCGTCGATACCATTCTTCGTGGGGCGGGTCCATTGCTCGACGGGGTTGTGCTGACCTGTGTGCGCGGGCTCTACGCTGATGAAGTGGCCGACCATGCTCTGGCGCTGCTTTTGGGCGTCACCCGCGGCCTGCGCGATGCCATTGAGGCTTATTCCGTGCGAAGCTGGGGCCGGTGGCCGCTCGCGACGCTCGCCGGTCGCCGAGCGCTGGTGCTCGGCTGGGGAGGACTGGGACGCGCCATCGGGCGGCGGCTCCAAGGGTTCGGCGTCGTGGTATCTGGCGTCAGGCGCAGCGGACCCACCGAGGAAATGGATGGCGTGGTCGTGCACGGCCCCGAAACCTGGCGAGAGGAACTGGGGAACTGCGACCTACTCATCATTGCCTTGCCGCTCACCTTACTTACCGAGGGCAGCGTCGGGGCCGCTGAGTTGGCATCCCTTCCTGCCGATGCCATCGTCGTCAATGTGGGCCGCGGAGCTGTCATCGATCAATCGGCCCTTTTCACGGCACTCCGCGCCGGACGATTGCGCGGCGCGGGACTCGACACGCTTGTCGATGAGCCGCCGAGTGCCACGGATCCGGCTTGGGATGTGCCACGCCTTCTGCTCACGCCGCATGTCGGACGGAGCCTCGAGGAGGGAACTCCCCAATGGGAGAGGCTGTTCGAGGAAAATCTCCGCCGCTGGGTTGCTGGGGAACCCTTGATCAACATCGTTGACCAATCGGCGGGCTACTGAACAATGCCTCCATGCTTGAAAACTCGACTCTGGTGACTGTGGTGATGCCCGTATTCAACGGGGGCGAGTGGCTCAAGGAAACGATCCTCGCGGTGGAAGCCCAACGCGGCGTGCCGTTCGAGACCCTTGCTGTCGATGATGGTTCGACTGATGGCTCGGCAGATCTTCTGCGAAGCAGAGGGTGGAGGGTGCTGTCGACCAACCGCGTTGGGCCGAATGTCGCCCGAGCGCGTGCTCTGGAGGAGGCAAAAGGAACACTCATTGCCTTCCTTGATCAAGACGACCTCTGGCATCCCGATCACCTCGCGCTCGCGGCCCAATCCCTCCAATCAAACCCTCGGGCCCTGGCTGCGGTGGCAAGGGGCCGGCCCTTTTTCACCCGGAGCCACCCACGTCTCGGAGAGAGGCACCATGGGCCGTCCACTTTTAATCCATGGGCTTTTTATCCGATCACCCTCATTGACACGCCTTCGATGACCGTCGTCCGGCGCTCCGCGCTTGATGCGGTCGGCGGATGGCCGGCCGACCGCCCTTTAGGCTCAGACCCGCTTCTTTGGTGGAGGCTTTCTGTGCATGCTCCTCTGGCGGTTCTGCCCCGACGCACTGTGGGGATACGACGGAGCGACCAATCCTTGAGCGCAGTGAGCCGCACCAAGCCGCTTGACTATCTTCGCCACCTCAGCAAGGCAGCAACCGACGCTCTCATCGATCTCCCCGTGGGACTCGGACCAGGGAACGCCGCGGTCGGCAGTGACATTCTTGCCGCGGTCGCCGCCATCGTCGCCGCCGCTAGCGACGGCGTGGGCTTGGGCTTGGCGGCGCAGAAACTCGAGACCGCCCTCCGCGACGCATCTGACGGCATGGTGACTGCCACAATTGGATTTTGCGGGTGGCTATTAGCGCCCCAGCTGAGGCGAGCGCCGGTCGGCAGAATCGATCCGCTTCCTGCCATCATCGACACTTGGCCAGCGGAAGCCAGGCGGACGCGAAAGGCTGTGCTGCAGATGGTGGCTGCCGTCGCGGGGCCCTGCCGCACCAGCCAGATCGCCGCCGCAAAATTTCCCGATATAAGCCGCCTCTCCACCGCTGCCGCCGCCTGGGCTTTTGCTTGCGCTGCCCGATGCGGGCGCATTGCCGATCCGCTTTCTTTATCTTCCATTCCTAGTCCGTCGGCCCTTACCACGAAGCCCCAACCATGATCATCAGTCACCGGCACAAGTTTATCTTCATCAAGACCGAAAAGACCGCAGGCACGAGCATCGAGTTGGCCCTGGCCAGAATCTGCGGTCCGGATGATATTATTACCGCTGTGGTGCACCCGGCCGACCGCGAGTTGCAGCGTGCACTCGGCCCGAGTTGCCAGGGGCAGCAGAACGATATCATCCCGCTGCGATTCCTGAACGCACTCGATATCGCGCGCAGCTTGAAAGCGAGGCGTCGCCCGAGGTTCGTCAACCACATGGGAGCCAAAGAGATTCGCCGCTTTGTTTCTCCCGAGGTGTGGAAAGGATACTTCAAGTTCTGCGTCGAGCGGAACCCCTATGATAAAGTGATTTCATTGTATGCTTGGTGGCGCGAACTTGAGGCCCAGTGGCGCCTCGACCCGCTCAAGTTCCGTCGCGATTTGGGAGCCGCAGCCCGTGGAGTGGAGTGGATGATAGCTCATCACCCAGTCGGCGACATGACCCTTTCCCAGTTCGTGCAGAGCGGACGAGCCAACCTCGTGCAGGGCTATGATCTTTACACGATCGATGGGGAGGTAGTGGTCGACCGAATCCTACGCTACGAGCGACTTGCCGAAGAATGGCCGGAGATGGCTCGGGATCTCTCGTTGAACGACCTGCAAGAACTTCCGCGGGCGAAGAGCGGCATCCGCAAGCCCGGGGTGCACTATCGAGACCAACTCAACGAAACCGACCGGGCCAAGATCGCCCGTGTCTTCGCTCGCGAGATCGCCCTGCTAGGCTACGAGTTTTGAGCGCTTAAGGCCGGCAGCGGACCGTGAAAGACAGCCTGCGGAAAGTGCGGAGCAAGGCTCGATGCAAACAAGTCGGCGAGAAGTGGGGTTGCCGTGGGCCAGACATGACAGCGGCGCCCCATCAGGCAGGCAACGATGGCGACGTGAACGCGGTCGGTGTGCACTTCTTCATATTGGGCGATCGCATCGAGGAATGGTTGGAGCGGGCTGCGCTCATTTCCGCAACTGCTCAGGTCGGCCTCCGCTCCCTCTTCTCTGCTTGCCGAAAGCCGATCGGCGCGAAAAAAACGCCCAATACCTGCGCCGGGGGACCGCGCATCGAGCTGGCACAAAGACAATCCCAGATCGTGACAGAAGCTGGCTGCGGGGGCGTGGTGGATGCTCCCGAAACGGTCGCGGGCCCATAGCTTCACCCCATTGATCGCCACCCGCTCTCCAAAGGTAGAGGGAAGCACGATGATCCGGCGGAAGAACCGCGCGGCCCGTGACGCGAGGCGATGTGTGCCGGGATACCACTTGCTCCAAGCACCACCGCCGCCGAGAAGCAGGGTCTCCCGTTGGACGCATCCATGGAGGAGATCCAGCGCCCCCAGGGTGTGCAGTTCCCGAAACGGGATCTCATGCGCCGTTAGGAACCTGCGAGTTGCTTCGGCCGTAAAGGCCGCGCCCCAGTTGCCGGGATTGGGAAGGAAAGCCAGTCGCGATTCCGCCGCCTCTAAGCGAAGCGCTTCGGCCAGCGGGGCGAATTCACGCAGGCGCATGGCGGTCGGAGCGGCAGCTGGCGCATTCATCTTTTCCGGATATTTGATTCGAATCAGAACGGCCCCGATGTCCCGGAGCCGACCTTTTGGAGCATTTATTGATAGGATAAATATCTGCCAAGTATCACTGCGATGGAGGCTGGTTGGCGCCTGGAATGCCGCCCGCCGCGATCATCGCAAGGGCCGCTTGCAATTTACCGTGGTCCGCAACCATGGCCTCGGCCGACCGGTTGCATGCCACTTCCCAAGCGGAACGCATGCGCGCCACCGCTTCTGCCGGATCGAGTCCGGTGGCGGCTAGGTCACGGTAGAATGATCTCCGCAGGAAGGTAAAATCGCACCGCATCCTTGCCAACTCCGCGATCAGCAGGCTGCATGGCACGGGAGAGCCCAGTTCCGGAAGTGTCATACCGCCGAAACCGAAGTCGATCGCCTTGATCCGCGACCGCAACATTTCCACCGTTCCATCGAGGAGAGGCTGGAACAGATTTTCTGAGGAGCGCTCGATCATCAGGTCGTTAAGCCCGACAAAGACACGGCGCAGTGGCAAGCGATTGAGTTCGCTAACCGCCGCGATGGCTCCCTCGGTCTCGATCATCACTCCCAAAGCCGCGCGCCCAGCTAGGGCCTCGAGCATCCTGTGGACTTCGTCGATCCGATCGACCATCGGTAGAATAACCTCGTCCGCGCCGGCGCTCACCGCCTCCAGGGCCTGATCAATCGCCTTTAGACCAACATTGCGGAATCCGTCGATTCGGCAGACCACCTGCAATGTCGGCGTCCGCAGGCGGACCTGCTCGCAGTCGCGGGTTCGCCAGATGTTGATCTCGGTGTCATAGCCGTGCTGCCGCTCCCGCTTTCCACCCTGCTCGCAATCGACAACGATGGCATCGATGCCAGCGGCTACGGCCACATCAAGAGATGCTGGCCCGTTGTAGAAAAGGTGTAGGTCTACCATGGTGCCCATGGTACCTTCCTGCAGTTGCCCGTCGATCGTCAAAGCAGTAAAGAAGCCTTTTTTTGCAGAACAAGAGGTCAGTAGTAGATGATTGGACAAGTCCCTCGGCGGCCGCAGCTTACCTCAGCGCCCCAGCAAGTCCGCCTCGCCCTCCCCTGGGCCGACTTATCACGTCATCTGCTGCGGGGACCAGCGCGAAACGCGCTCTTGGCCCACTCTGCTTGATGACATCCACCTCAATCCACTGCAGGCTGGAACTATCCCCTGCCTACCGCCGCCATTCCAAGGCGCGCGAGCAGCGCTGGTCAGGAATCTCCTCCTGCCCCCTTGCCTATTGGTCTGATTCGCGTCTAAAAAATGTCAGTTTACTTCTGTTGGAAAACCTGTGCCACTTTGGTTCCTCGATAAAAGAAAAACCACCAGTCCACCATTTATGACCGCCATTTTAGGGATATCTGCCTATTACCACGACAGTGCTGCGGCTCTGGTTGTCGATGGCGAGATCGTCGCTGCTGCCCAGGAGGAGCGTTTCACGAGGATCAAACACGACCCGGCCTTCCCCGTGAATGCGGTGGACTATTGCCTGAAGGAAGCCGGAATCAGGCGGGATCAACTGTCCTCCGTCGCTTACTATGAAAAACCTTTGACCAAGTTTGACCGCCTGTTAGAATCTTACATCGGCTATGCCCCTGCGGGATTTGGCAGTTTTCGCATGGCCCTACCCCTGTGGCTCAAAGACAAGCTCCATATCAAGCGGACCTTGCGAAAGGAGTTTCAAGTTCCGGGTCAAAAAATCCCATTGGTTTTTACGCACCACCACGAAAGTCACGCCAGCAGCGCTTTTTTTCCAAGCCCTTTTCACGAGGCTGCGATTTTGACCATTGACGGAGTGGGCGAGTGGAGCACGGCGACGTTTGGCAGGGGAGTAGGAAACCGCATCCAGCTTGATGCTCAGATGAAGTTCCCCCACTCCCTCGGGCTGCTCTATTCCGCGATGACATACTATTGCGGCTTTAAGGTAAACAGCGGGGAATACAAGCTCATGGGTCTAGCGCCGTATGGGAAACCGGTCTATGCCGATATCATCATTGAGCGCCTCATGACTTTGAAGGAAGATGGCAGTTTCCAGATGAATATGGCGTATTTTAACTATTGCCAGGGCTTGACCATGACCAGTGCCCGCTTCCATGCGCTGTTTGGTGGCCCCCCTCGCTCCTCGGAATCAAGCCTGGAGCAGCGACACATGGACCTCGCCGCCAGTATTCAAAGCGTCACTGAAGAAGTCGTGCTTCGGATGGGTCGGGAACTGCATCGTCGCACTGGCCTGAAAAATTTAGTCATGGCTGGCGGAGTCGCGCTCAACTGCGTGGCCAACGGAAGACTGCGGCGCGAAGGTCCCTTCAATGACATCTGGATTCAACCCGCCGCCGGCGACGCCGGTGGGGCGCTCGGGGCCGCCTTGTTTACCTGGCATCAGTTGATGGGTAAGCCGCGCGAGGCCACCGGACAGGACACCCAGCATGGCAGCTGGCTTGGTCCCCGCTACACGACCGATGCGATTCATCGTTTTCTCGTATCTGCGGAGGCACCCCACGAAGTTTTCGAGGAAGAAACCAAGTTGCTAGAAGCAGTCGCAGATCTCCTCGCGCAAGGTAAAATCATTGGTTGGTTTCAAGGCAGAATGGAGTTTGGCCCACGCGCCCTGGGAGCGCGCAGCATTCTTGGAGATGCCCGAAACATGGAAATGCAGGCCGCGATGAACCTTAAAATAAAGTTCCGCGAGAGCTTCCGCCCCTTTGCCCCTAGCGTGCTGCGGGAGCGGGCCTCGGAGTTTTTTGCTCTCGGCCCCCAACACGAAAGCCCCTACATGCTCCAGGTGGCCCCCCTGCTGGAGTCGCAGCGCGTCCCCCTTTCGGAGGATGATAGAAGGGTCATGGCCACGGCCTCCGATCTCTTCAAGCGCCTCCATGTCGTCCGCTCCAAGCTTCCCGCGATCACGCACGTCGACTACAGCGCGCGCATCCAAACCGTAGATGAGAAACGGCATGGCCGGTACTATCGCCTGATCAAGGCATTTGAACATTTGACGGGTAGCCCGGTGATCGTAAACACAAGTTTCAACGTTCGCGGCGAACCGATTGTGTGCACCCCGGAGCAGGCTTATCGCTGCTTCCTCGGAACCGACATGGATGCACTTGTTTTGGAAAACTGTGTGTTGCTCAAGGAGCAGATGAACCAAGCCGCGACCGCAGCGGAGCGCGCCACATACCTTTCTCAATTCGAACTCGATTGACCCTCATGACATTTGCAGATATCCCCTTCCTCCCAACAACGCGCGTTCTCCGGCAATTTGCCGCGTCGTGGCTTGTATTTTTATCCATATTTGCGGCGTGGCAGTGGTTTCATGTTCACAATCACCGGGCTGCCGCGTGGTTGGCGGTAGCCGCACTCTCCGTTGGTGCCTTGGGCCTGCGGTTCCCCCAATCGGTGAGATATCTATTCGTGTTTTTAATGATCCTCGCTTTCCCCATCGGCTACACCGTTTCCACCTTGCTTCTTGGAACCATATTTTATTTAGTCTTGACGCCCCTCAGCCTCATCATGAGAATCCTTGGCAGAGATCCCTTGCAGCGAACTAATTCGCAAACAGCTTCTTTTTGGATACCGATGGAAGAAACCCCAGAACTCTCGCGGTACTTCCGTCAGTACTGAAGCAAAGCAACCATAATGACTACTCCAGAACCAAACGAGTTTGAAGCGAAGGCAGCCACGGAGGCGGGCACAGGGATCATTGCAGAGATTTTGGACATGCTGAAGGCGAACAAAAAGTGGTGGATGATTCCCCTCTTCCTGGTTTTCCTTCTTTTCGGCCTCTTGATGCTTTTAAGCGGCACCGGCATGGCTCCGTTCATATATTCCCTATTTTGATCCCTGCTTGATGATAAGCCGCCTCAATACGAGGCGGGCCGCAAGACCCACTAGCAGCCTTTTTCATGAATGCCCTCTTCCCCCCTTTCTCAACCATCTTTCAAAACACGTTTCACCATCGCCACCAAAGCCACGAGGTGTCGCTGAGAAAAGATCTCGGTATGGCGGCACGCAAGGTGATGAACCCTCACAGGTCCGCGCACAAGCAGTCGCCAGACGCGAACCTGGGGTAAGGCCTGTAGCCAAGGGATCCACCGCGCGCGGGCCTGGAAAAACTCTATGCGAACCTCCATGGGACGAGCGGAGAAGCGGGCCACCGCCCGCGTGAAACGATCGCTGTCCTCGGTCTTCAAAGGCGCCTTCCGGGAGGTCGCCATGATCTGCCACGCCATTCCCCGAGCACGGCTAGCGAGGTAGCGCGGCCACGCGGTAGCCGGCATCCCAGACATCTTCTCCGTGTGATACGACAGGCCCGAAATCGAAGCCAGGACGCGCCACAGCAGCTGCGCGCTGCGGGCATTCCAGGGGAGTCGGCAAATCGGATTCGTGTCAAAGAGGAACAGGATCACCTCGTGCCCCTCGCGGCGGAGTTCTGTCGCCAGGGCGTAGGCGAACCACCCGCCCACCGAAAAACCTGCCAGGCGGTAGGGGCCTTCCCGCTGAAAAGCCCGGACCTCCTGCGCATAGGCTCGGGCCATCTCCTCGACGCCCCCTGGCGGTATCTCCGGTCCCTCGATCTCGTCTGCGCGGATCCCATAGACCGGCTGGTCCGGGCCCAGCAACCGGGCGAAGCGACCAGCGTAGAAGACATCTCCCCCCAAGCCATGCACCACAAACAAGGGCGTCTGCGATCCAGACGGTTGCAGGGCCACAAGTGACTTCCAGGCCGGCACCCAGGATTCGTCGGCCAGGCGCCGCGCCAGCGCGGCCATCGTGGTCGCCTCGAACAGCATGGCAATCGGGATGCGACGCCCCAGCAGGCGCTCAAGCTCCACCGCCAACTGCACCGCCATCAGCGAATCCCCGCCCATCTGGAAGAAGTCCGCGGCAACGTCCACCTCCTCACACATGAAAAGCCACCGCCAAACGCGCGCCAGCTCGGCTTCCAAAAGCGTCGGCGAAGACGCCATCGATTCATCCGACTCCTCAAGCCCCCCGTCCTGAATCGCCTCACGAGCAACGCCGACCGAATCCGTTATCCGCACCCCTTCCACGGCCAGACGCTCCAGGGCCCTCCGATCGACCTTGCCATTGGCATTGAGCGGCAGCGTTGCTAGGGCGCTCACCTTCGTCGGTATCATCGCATCGGGAAGCCGGGCCCGCAGCCACATCCGCACCTCAGCCGACCGCAGCGCCTCGCCTTGAAAACCGGTCACGAAGGCCACAAGTGACTCCCGCTTTTCGTCGGCCCTGCGAACCACGACCGCCGCTGACCTCACCTCCGGATGCCCCGCGAGCACCGCCTCGATCTCCCCGAGTTCGACGCGATGGCCACGAATCTTGACCTGATGGTCGCTGCGACCGAGGAACTCGAGTTGCCCATCGTCCGTCCAGCGGGCACGATCGCCCGTGCGATAGAGCCGCGCCTGCGGGCGCTCCGCGCATGGATCGGCGATGAATCGCTCCTTGGTAAGCTCCGGTTGCCGCCAGTAACCTCGGGCGACCGGAGCCCCTCCGATCCAGAGATCGCCAGCAACACCCGGCGGCACCGTCTGCATGCGGGAATCCAGGAGGCAAATCTTCGTGTTGTCTATGGGCCTACCGATCGATGGAAACTCAGGCCAGTCCGCTGGATCGGGTGGCAAGAGATAGCCCGTCGCGACGTGCGTCTCGGTCGGGCCATAGTGATTCCAAAGCCGACACCCACCTAGTCGGGTGAAGAAGCGCCGGATGTCCGGGGTTATTCTCAAGGGCTCTCCGGCCACGATCACCTCCCGAAGCCTAAGCGGAATAGGCGGGCCTGCTTCAGCCGCCTCGGACAGATGCGCGAGCATCACGACGGGCAGGAACAGCCGTTCCATACCGCTCTGCTCCAGCATGAGCAGGAGGGCCGATGGATCGATTCTCACCCTGTCAGGGACGAGGAAGAGCGTTCCCCCAGCGAGCCAAGTCGAGAACATCTCCTGGAAGGAAACGTCGAACGCAAGGCTCGCGAATTGAAGCGTGCGCACCGCTCCCTCCAGGCGCGTGGCCTGCCAAGCGAGCAAGTTGACGAGGGGGCGGTGCGGCATCGCCACGCCCTTCGGCTGCCCCGTCGAACCCGAGGTAAAGAGCACGTAGGCCAGCGACTCGGGGCAACGTGGCCCATGGATAGGGACGCCGTCGGGGCCCGCTCGCAGGTCGACCCGCTGCGGATCAAGCAACCGCGCCTGAACCGAACCTCCCCATGCTTCGGCGCTCTCGTCAGTCAAAACCAGGGCCGCGCCCGACGCCTCCAGTACCGCCACCCGACGCAGCGTCGGCCAGGCGCGATCAAGCGGCAGATAGGCCCCCCCGGCCTTGAGGATGGCCAGAACCGAAACCATGAGCTCGACGGAGCGGTCGAGGCAGAGTGCCACTATCACATCAGGACCCACTCCCATAGCGACGAGATGATGGGCGAGTCGGTTGGCCCGCGAGTCGAGCTCGGCATAGGTCAGGCACTCATTCCCCTCGACAACCGCGATGGCCTCGGGAGTCCGTGCCACCTGGCGCTCAAACAACTCATGAACAACATCGTCGCAGCGTTCCGCCGGTTCGCCGCCCTGCCAGGTCTCGATCTGCTCACGCTCTGATTCAGGGAGCAAGGCCAGGGATGCCGCAGGCGCATCGGGAGCTTCGAGAGCGGAACCAAGCAGCGTGTGGAGGCGATTGATGAGCCCCTCCATCCCTACAGCTTGATAGCGCCCGGTGTCATAGATCACCTCGCCTAGCAA
>CALQKQ020000012.1 GCA_943331195.2 Akkermansia muciniphila
CAGGCTCCGTGCCAACTTTGGCATCTGCCCATGCGCCCGAGGAGAAAGTCAGCAACAAGAGAAGGGTGGGTATTTTCATACAGGTTTGGTGCTAGAAATGGCGTGGTTTAGAAGAAGGCGGGCTTGCGGCGGGCGCGATGGGGGCATCAGACTTGACCGGAGTCGGCTTGGTGGCTGGCTTGCCGTTGCTCGGAGTCGGCTTCAGTTTGCTGTCCTCCAGCTTGTCAGCATAGTCCTGCACCTGCTCCTCTAGCCGAGCCTTGGCCAGCCCGGTGAAGGGCTCGCGCGCCGCAATCGCCCGGCCCAAACTGAAATCGGCGTAGCGCTGCAAAATGTCTTTACCGGTCTTGTAGAGCGCGAGATTCTGCCGCTCCCGCTCGTCAGCCCGCCGCTCCAATGAAATATTAGCGGCATCGAGCAGGGCCCGGGCGGCCTCGGTCTTTTTGGCGACGGCAGCGGCCTGATGGTAGGCGGCCTTCCATTTGTCCAGGGCCATGCCCAGGCGAGCCACCTCCTGCTCCCCTTGCAGCACCGCGCGACGCACTTCGACCAAGCTCTTGTCCGCAGCCGCTTTTTCTTCTTGGCCTTGTTTGGCAAGTTGCCCTAACCTCGATTCTAAATCGGCTATTTTCTGGTCCCGCTCCGTTTGGCCCGCCAGCAGGGTGGCCTTCTCGGCCTCGGCTTGGCGGAGCTGCTGCGTGACGCTGCGCAAATTGTCCCGGACCCGCTGCTCGTTGGCTTTGGCCTGCGCCACCTGCGCAGCGGCATCATCCTGAGCCGGGGCGAATCTCCCTAACGCGGTCAACATCAGGATCGTAAAAAGAAATGTCTTCATGGGTTGCTGCTTAAAATTTAGCGCTGAGATCAAACATGATGATGTCGCTGCTGCAGGCCGGCCCGGCGATTTCATCCGCACTGAACCATTTGGCCCCGACGCGGACCCGGGGGGAGAGCGCCCAGTTGAATCCCAGCGTCCACCCTTTCACGTTGGTTCCGCCGCCGCCAAAATCTTGGTCGTTGAAACCGTCCACCACTGCGTCGGAACCGACATAGCGGTAACCGGAAAACGCATTCCACCGCCCCCGCTTATCCAAAGCAGCATCGCCCACCATCAGACTCACATACCAAGCGGTGTCACTGCCCTCGAAAACCCCCACGGCACCGTCAGCTCCATTCGGCCCGCGGTTGTTAGTAGCCACCACATTGATCGCATCGCGTTGAAAGGCCAGATTTTTGGCGTAGTCACCCACCAGCGCGACACGCAGCGGCTCCCAGCCATCGTAGTTGATCCGCCCCGTCGCCGTCAGCACCTCAAAGGGCGTGGCCAGGCCGAAATATTGATACTGCTGACTCGTGCCGAAGTTGTTGATCACACTTGGCACAATGTCGCGGAGCGGGCGGTAGGTGTTCCCCTTCTGGGCAAAGGCCGGGCGGGTGCCATCGGTGTTCCCGGCATCAGCTTTTGTCAGAGGAGTGTAGGGATCCGAGAGCTGTCCTTCGATATTCTGGAAATGATAGTAAGCCACCCCAAGCTTGGCGTTGAGTTCCTTGGTCAGTTTGACATCAGCCCCGAGCTGCGCCCCATAGAGCCACTTGTCAATGCTCTCAAACTTAGCGGGCTGATTGGTGGCAAAATTCAGATCAGTGTTGAATACCGGAAAGACCCCCGCCGTGGCATAGGGACGGAAGCCGTCGCGGCCTTTCGGATGCAGTTGCAACGCCAGTCCGTCAAAGCCGATGTCTTCCGACCACATCGTGGTGGTCGAAAAGAACGGGTTGTCGAAGCGGCCCACCGTAAACTTAAACTGCTCATTCGGTTCCCAGGCGATGAAGGCCCGATCCAGCCACAGTTGATATTTGCTAAAATTGCCGCCCTGGCCATTGCCCGCGCGCCCCAGGGTTTGATTGCTCGAAACCGGAGAATTATCCTGCCCCGTGCCGACACGAAACCCCAACGAAAAGGCATCGTCTAGGTCCATTTCCGCCCCCAGGCGGAAGCGCAACCGGGCCCGCTGCCGCTCTTGATCCACGTTATACTGTGGTGAAAATTCAGTGCCGCTCACATCAAACGGCTCACCACTATTGATCACATTAAAGTTCGGAAACGATCCCGTGTTGTCGTTTCCAATCGGATAAGTATCGACCTCATAGCGCACCCGAATGTCAGCGAAGGGCTCCACCCGGTCGGCCCAGGAGGCCGTTTTTTCCCCGCCATACCATCCTTCTGTTTTAGCCTCCGTTTTCAATTGATCCCGGACCTCATCGCGAATCCGGTTCCTCACGGTCTCTGGCACATAGGTCACCCGGACGTCGCTGGGTGCAGGAGGCGGCGCCGCCGCCGCCGCAGGTGCGCTGGCGGCAGCCACATCGGCGTCGGCTAGGAGTACCAATTCCTCAGCATCTTTCTGAGTCAAGGCGCCGCGCTCCACAAGTCGCTTCAACAGGTTAAGGGAAAAGCTTTTCGACGGTCTTGCGCCAGCAGGCTCGCTTTGTACGGCCCCAGGCGGAGGCAAAAGTGCCCCCTCCCCTTGAGGCCCATCATCAGGGTTCAGCGGCGTGGCCGCCGGACGAGAGAGCAAGGGATCCGCCGCCGCCGCAAGCGGGTCGGCAGCTTCCGCACCGCTCAGTGGCCCGGCAGCTGCCAGCAGCAGAGCCAAACTCCGGGTGAAGGATGTCGTTGGTAATTTCATAGATGGAAAATGGAATTGGAGCTAGGGTCGGCGCGCCGTCAGCCGCAGGACCATTGGCGCGGGCATGTCAGGGGGGGGCGGCTCTGGCAATAGCATTCCGGTGAGGGATTCGACGATGGCGCGGTCCAGCGCCGCGTCGCCGGTTGAGTCCGCCAACTTCGCGCGGGCAATGCGCCCACCAGAATCCAGCCAGATGCGCACCCGTTCATTCAGCACCGCCTCGCGGGTACGGGGATTGCGTCGCAGGGCCTCGCCGACCGCGCTCTGAACCTTGGCCGCATACCAACCCCAACGGCTTGCCGCCGGGCCGCCGCCTCCCAAGCCGCCGCCACCGCCGCCACGGCCGTTTCCGTTGCCAGACAACCCGAAGGCATCCGGCGGCCCGTCCCCGGTGATGCCCGTGGCCAGCGGCGCGGGAGGTTCATCCGCCGGCTTCAATTCCTCCGGCCTGGGCTCCGGTTCATTCACCGCCGTCTGCTCTACCATCCTGGGTTGCTCGATAGGCTCAACCTTTGGCGGCGGCGGAGGCGGTGGCGCTGGCGGCGGAGGTGGTGGTGGTGCCGCCTGGATCGTGATCGATTTGATCGCAGGCGCCTTCGGGCGCGTCGGGGCGTCGCTCTGGAGGGCCCGGCTAACTGACCACCCCAGAACACTCAAGAGCAGGGCGACGCCGATCCACCGGAGCGGACCTGGGGCATCGCCGCCTGGTTCCCCCTGGTCAGAGCGCGCCATGGAAACAGCCTCCTCGGCCTGGGAAGAAACCGCCTGTCGGCTGCGTCCATCCGCCACTGGGTGTTTCGCTCTCCATTGGTGAAATAATAAGGATATCAGGCGCATCAGCTTATTTGGTGGGTTGAGTGGCCAGGCCAATCTGGGTGATGCCGACGCGACCGAGCGCGTCGAGTACCTGCATGATGCCCTCGTAGGCCGTGCGGTTATCCCCACGCACCACGACAGGAAATTCCGGTGTCGCGCTCCTCACTGCGGCAAGTTTCGCTTCGAGTTCTCCCAGGGTTACAGGAATGGTGTTGAGAAAAATCTTGTTGTCAGAATTGACCGTGATGGCCTGACTCTTCGGCCCTTCGAGCTTGGGGGCCTTGCTCGCTTTGGGTAAATTGACCTTGATCCCCTGGACTCCGGCTGTGGTCATGATGATGAAAATAAGCAGCAGCACCAGGTAGAGGTCCACCATGGGCGTAACGTTGATGTCGTCGATCTTAACTCCGGCGTTCATGATTATTCTTTGCTGGGGTAAGCTTCGGCAATTCGCGTGATGAATTCGTCAATGAACTTGCGCACCCCGTTCAGTGCCGAAGTAATCCGAGAGTTCAAATAACTGTAAGAAAACAACGCCGGAATCGCCACCGCCAGGCCCGCCACGGTGGCGAGCAAGGCCCCAGCGATGCCAGGTGCGATGGAGTTCACTTCCACTTCGCCAGACTTAGCGATCACGGCGAAAGTAATCATGACGCCAATAACCGTGCCGAGCAGCCCAAGATAGGGCCCCCCGGCAATGCCAAGGGTCAAGAACACCAGATGGCTGTTGAGCTTTTCCTCCTCGTCGACCAGTCCACCATCCAGCCGGGCCTTGATGGCCGCAATACTTCGCACCGAAAGTCCGGAAAACTGCTCTCCCTCACCGGCGATGCGTTTGCGGATTTCCTGGGCCCCCAGGTGGTAAATGTGGAAAAGCGGCGATTGCCGCACCAACTGCAAATCCCGGCCTGCCAGGGCTCCCCCCAGCGACTTGAGCGCTTCCTCATCCGCTCGGTCAAGCGCCGTGATGTCGCCGGATAGCGCCTCCCACTGCGCATTGAAAAGTTTGGTGGCTTGGGCAATTTTATTCAAATAAATATACTTAATAATAGCAACAAACCCGCCAATCAAAGCCAACACCGAGCAGAGCACAATGACCGCCCAGCCATCTGCCGTGAGGGATTTCGAAATGTCCGAGAAAATGCCAAAATGCTCCTTCAAAAACCCCGCGCGCTCTGCCGTTTTCTGATTGGTTTCGTCGGAACCGACCGACAGCAACTTCGCCCCATCGGGAGCCGTGCCCTGATGGAGCGCGGCAAACTTCAGCCACGCCTGCGACCGCGCCACTTTGGCGATTTGTAGCTCGTCCACTTCCCCATTGAAGCCTTGAGCCCCCGCTCCGGAAGCGTCATCCATGCCCAGCAGCGATGGACCGCTCAGCGCCGGAAGTGCCGCCGCGACCGAGGCATAGGATTCGCCATCCAGCCACAGCGTCGCCGTGCTCCCGATGACGGTTAAAGCTAAGAAACGCCAAACATCCACCGCCAGAGCAGCTCCCGCCGCGGAGCGCTGGCGGACGCCCTGATTCGTTATTTCTACAAATGGAACGCCGCCGTCCTCCCCAAGGATCAATGCGCGATCTCCCTCCCGGCGACTGTAAAGAACACGGTTCGCGCGCAGGGAGGTCGGTTTGATCCAAGCAGACCACGTCATGCTTCCTCCCGCCGTCCAGGCCAGCCCAGGGTTTGCTGGAATGGTGACCGGGTTTTGCCCGGTGAGGCGGACTCCCCCGGCGATCAATGAACCCGCGACCGGCAAGCTGGTGCTCGTGGCCGCGCTGTTCGAGATGACATCAACAGGACTGCCGCTGGCCTCGGAGAAATGATAAACCAAGGACGTGTCCGCATCATAAGTAGCCTTCGCCTCCTGGCTAGGACTTGGCGACGCAGCGTTGCCGCTGTAAAGATAGAGCGTCGTGGCCACGCCACTTTGGATTTCGGGCACCTGCACCCACACCAAAGCTTCATTCAAACCGCGGTCATAGCGTTCGATGTGGTGGGGCAAAACCGTTTTCCCGTCCGCCAGCACAAAACGGAGATCGGAGCCATTCTCCTGCGCGGAGTCGAAGGTGAAATTGCCATCAAACAAGCGAACCAACACCGGCGCCGTGCCCACCGGCGACCCCTGGGCTGCGCCCGCAGCACTTCCCCGAACCCCAATGGCTTTGCGCACGGTCCAGGCATCGTTCCACCAAGTTTGCGCAGAGCATGACACCGCCGCCAACAGCGAAGCTAAGGCTATAATTAGATAGGACAATTTCAAATTAACGTTCATGTGTGTTTTAAAATTCCGACCACAAGCGAAAGCCCCATTGCAAGTCCCCGGGCTCGACCTCACTCAACCTTCGTAAAGTCCATCCCGCGTCGAGAGATCCATGCCAATGCTTGGCCAAGTTAATGCTGCTTCCCAGGCCGACACTGAGCAACCCGAAGGAATCGTCCTGCTCCGGCAGTGGGTCATTGATATAGAGCCGTCCCCCATCCAAAAAAGCATAGACGCGCCACTCCCGTTGCTTCTTCTCGCCCTGCGCTATGAGCGAAGGGCTGCGCAACTCGACGCTGCCGAAAAGACCGCCGTCGCCCAGCGCCGCAGATTCCGCATAACCTCTCACGCTGCCAACACCACCGCCGCTGTATTGCTCGCTGTTGATCAAATTGTCTCCCGTGCCCTGTCCTTGCAGCTTGCCAAACAATTGTAGCCCCCCGGGAAGCTCGCGGGTGTGCCCGAGGTCTCCGCGCAGGTAAACATAGCTGCCCGTGGCGTTATACCGCTTGGCGTCAAATTCCAGCCGATCGCTCCCCAAGCCCCGCAAACCGAAGTTCAATCCGACATTGAGATCGGTCTTGGAGTCCCGCCCAGTCCACGACGCTCCATAGTTAAGGCTCAACGGAGCGTATTCAATCGGCGTGCCCATCGCTTGACCATTCAAGACAACATCTTCCCGAAATTGCTTCCAGTCGACCCCCACACTCAGCGAGTGAAAAAAGGTCTCCGACCCTGGGAGATTAGCTAGGATTCGAAACCCAATCACGGAACCCCGCCCGGCCACCGCAAGCCCGCCCAGGGTTGAAACATCGCTATTTTGCTTAGTTCCCTGCAAAAGAAGGCTCAGCCAATCAATCTCCCGGAATCGGGCTAAATAGTAGGCCGAAGCCACCGTCGCGTCCGATGGCTTCTCCGGGGCGACTTGAAAACTAAAACCCACCGCGTGACCAGCCTGCCACAAGTTCTCATAGCTGATGGAACCATTGAGCCGGAGCGCCGCCGTATTGGCGCTAGAGCGGTTGTTGAGCTCCACGCTCCCATGCAAAGGCAGGAAATCTTCCACCATTAGATCTACGTCGACGGTGCCCGGTTGAACTCCCGGTTTGAGTTCCGGAGTAAGTCGCAAATCGCGCAAACGGTTCAATCGCATCACCGCCTGGTTCACTTCGGAAAAGTTGAGCACCCTCCCCTCGGCGAGCTCGGGGGCGGTCTCCATGAGGCGCGAGCCCCTAAAGTACCTCGCCCCGCGCACCCGCAGCCGCCCCACCGGATTCTCCAAAACATGTAGCATCACGACCCCCTCAGCGACGTCCTGCGGTGGCACTTCGACCGCCACCGCCTGATACCCGGCCGCATGATAAGCCTTCTCCAACGCCGCCCGGGCCTGCTCCACATCCTCCGCGCCGCGCTCCCTCCCCAAATAGGGATACACCGCTTCTTCCACTTTCAGCGGCGCTAGAGTGCGCGATCCCTGCACCCGAAATTCTTGAATGTAAAAGCGCGGCCCCGCCACGGCTTGACCCCAAACAGAGTGCATCATCCCTAGGCAAACAACAGAAACTTTGAAGTCGAATTGCATGTTAGTTATTTAATCTAGCTTCAACAAGGGCGACTCGCTGAACCGCCACATCGCTGGTCCACCCCCATGGCGCATCAAACCATCGGGCCCGGAACGTCGCGCCACTCCGTCCGCAAGTGCGGCGGCAGCAAGGAGACCCAGCGGGGATAATTTCATCAAATACCGGAAGACACCGTTTGGCTTACATCGAACTGTTTCCGCGCAGGACATCCTGCGCGGAAACCCCCGTCCCGACACGCTTGCCGGACCGCCTATGGTTGAGAAATGACATCAGGCAAATCTGTAAATGGCTCCAGTGTACTATGGCTTGGGAATCACCAACCCGCCATCGGTTGACCGAAAGACCTTGAAGCTCGCGTCATCAAAGAGACCGCCTCCGGACGGCGCATCCACGTTCCTAATTTGATCCCGGACGGCATTGGCGAACGTCAACTTGCTCCCCGTCAGGCCGCTTTGCGGTTTCAAGATGCGGTTGTACAGCCAAGCGGTGTATTTGCCGCTCCGCACATTGGCATCGGTGAGAGCTACCCCGTTGTAACTAAGCGCTACCCCGCGATTGACCGCCGGCACCACGCCATTGTTTCCCAAAATTCGGTTGTTGGCATCGCCCGGAGTCGCATAACCAATGTAATAGCCAGCGGTAGCATTCGGATACTGAAAGGCAAAGTCACCCAATTCATCGTCAAAATACTTGTTTTTATAGGCGTCCGGGCCCAGCACTACCGTCAGATTCTCCGCGAGCAAAGCCCCAGAACTGTAGCCCCCACTGCCCAGCGGCACGGGGAAGTTGCCCGGCTGCTGATTCACCGGCCAGAGTTCGTGCGCGCTCACCGTGCCGCCGTAGGTGATGCCGCTGGCCGTAGTGCGGCCCGCCACCGATGGATACCACACCCGAACCGTCGTGGTCGTGCCAAGTCCAATCTCCGTGTATGCGCCAAAGCGTTGGCCGGCATCCGTGTTCCTTCCAAGAGCATAGACGATCTTGTTGACGTCGCTCGTAAAATCACCGGTAAACTGCGCCAGGCTGACAGATCCGGTCGTATAGAGCAACTGCGCCTGTTGCGTGGTGAGGTTCGCTGCAGTTGCGGGAAAGCCGGGACTGGCATAAAAACCCAAAGGCGAAACCCCGACGATTTCCTCAATCACCGGACTATAGGTCACACTTTGGAAAACCCCATTGAACGGAGAGGTAGACTGAAAGTTGGTCGAGAAACCAAAATCGGCTTTGCCTATTTCGTAGTTGCTTGTCGTTAGTGGATTAGACACCGTCCCGTCATTTGTCCCATTACTGAGCACAAAGCGCTGGTCGGTATTGCCCGCGACCGCCGCAATGCCCGCCAAGGCACCGGCGTAGGACACCTTGATGATCACGGGATTGCCCGCGTAGGTGCCACTCCACGCCCCAAAATTCGCCCCCGTGGCCGTGGCCAGCGTTCCCGCCGATGTGGTGTATCCCGTGACGCCGTTGAAGGTCCAACCCGTCGCCAACAGTTTCGAAATGGCCGTTTGCGTCGCGGTCCGGTCCCCATTGGAGGCAACGAGGCGGATGATGGTCTGAGCCGATGACGAACCCACCGAAAGCAGGGCCAGGGCGGTAAACGTCATTTTAGTTTTAAGGTTCATCATAATTTTAAAATAATTTATTTTTTCCCAATTTTCAGTGGGTGCTTGGCCAACGATTCTCGAATCAGCGGTGCCAGCTAGCGCTTCTTTAGGAAGAAACTCTGACACGATAGAAACCTTTGGACCTGACCCTCCTGGCGGGGTCGCTATCAAGGAAATCTACGGGAATTGAACCAGATCCAGAAAGGTGCGTCCCGATGCTGGTCCAACTGCCCGCCGCCAGCGTTTCCGAGTACTCAATCAAGTAGGTGCGGTTCGCCGCCGTGACCGAGGTTTGCACCCGAAGGCCCTCGGCTGTTGGCCTCAGCACCGTGCGCAAAAAATCCGCCCCCTGGTTGGCGTTGGTCCCAGCGAGCGCCTCCTCGGCGTCCGTGAAGCCATCGCCATCGGAATCTGCGGAGGCGGCCACCGGAACCGCCGTAAACCGGATGTGGCCACTGGCCTCAATGGCAAAACTGCCCACATGGCTTACCGCAGAACCAATCCGGAAAAGATCCAACACGGCACGCCCTGCACCATTGGCAAAATTGGCCTCGATACTGGTCCACTGACTCAGCGAGCTGAAGTCGGAAGTTCCCGGAGTGGCGACCTGAAAATAATAGCTGGCCGCGCCCCCGAAGTTTGCCTGCCACGTGCCCACCGGACTATTCGGGGTAGCTTCGCGGCCCTTGTAGCCGCCCACCTCCTCCAGCACCGAAGCGATCGCGCCGGCCGCCCCATTGCGGCTGGTGCTAGTGAGCGACGCCCACGCCGGGGCCACCGCGCTCGGCTCCGCCCGGGCCCGCGATCCATATACCGTGGAACTGACCCCCAGGCGCACCGCGAAAAGAGCCCACTGCACCTCGCTGCTTTGATGCCAATCAGCCCCATAGGCCGAACTTAGATCAGCTCCAATATTGCCCATCCCCGCCACCTCAAACGAGGTGCCAGGAGCCGCATTGCGAAAAGTTAAGTCCGATCCTAGCTTGGCAAGATAACTTGTCTCGCTACCCGGCCCGGAGGAGGCGCGGAATCCCACGAAAATATCCCCGGGAAGCGGCACCGGCACCAGGGCGGCGCGGAGGGACCAGGAGGCTGAAACGACCGTTAAAGCCGACAAGGCGCGGATGGCATGTAGAAGCACAAGGTTCATGGAGGACTGCTGGGTTGTCACAGCACGCCACTCCCTAACTGAGAAATGGTGTGCTGCAGTTGCGATCGCTGGCTCCCGGTTCGGGCGGCTTTGACCTGTTAAACGATTGGCCATCGCTTGGCCTCCCTGGATGGACTCCCCGAGTGCGGGGTCGCCACTAATTCCAAAAGCTATCCCTCCTGTTCAATTTACATCGAATCAGTGGGAATTCTAAGTCCTTAATCCGTCCTCGTCTTGCCGTCAACAAAAGATTGCAAATTCATCCCTAAAAACCCCATCGTCACTTACCACACCACCCCGGACGGCCTTGGCACGCGGCCCCCGGCAAGGACGCCGACCGATTTCCTACTTGCCAAGTGGACATTGCAGACTCATGCTCCCCCCAGATGAGACTGACGAAACGCGGAGAATATGCCTTGCGCACGCTGATCCGGCTCGGCGTGGCCCACCGGCTCGGCGTCGGGGTGATTTCGGTCTCCCGCCTCGCCGAAACGGAGAAGATTCCCGCCAAGTTTCTCGAAAACATTCTCGCGGACTTGAAAGCCGAGGGTTACGTCGAGGGTGTCCGCGGCAAGTCGGGCGGGGCCAAACTCGGCTGCGATCCCGCCGCCACCAAGATGGGAGAACTGGTCCGCTTTCTCGATGGTAAACTCGCCCCCATCGGCTGCGCTAGCGAAACCGACTTCGCGCCTTGCACCTGCCCCGACCCCGATCACTGCGGCCTGCGCATGATCATGATTGATGTGCGCAATGCCATCGCTAACATTTTGGACAAGTATTCCCTGGCTGACGTCATTACCGTCACCATGCGCAAAATGGAACGGGACGGCCTCGTCCCTGCCGCTGCCGCCGCCCCCAAGCCCGAAAAGGCCAAGCCGGCCCGCAAACCGCCCCAAAACCCCCGCTTTGCCAAACCCTCCGATGGCTTTCTGGCAGGCTTACTCGACGGCCTGGGAACCCTGCAGGCCATGCCCACCGACTGAAACCTTCCTTCGCGGCCACCGGAAATCCGGAGCCCTCCCCGGGATATCCCCCACCCTTACCAGCCTCGGCATTGCTCAAACCGACACCCCGGATGAGACCACGCCGCTCCTTCTTTAACATCCCATGAATCGCCGCCACTTTTCAACAATTCTAACTCTTTTGCCCCTCGGAGCGCTTTCTTGCTCCAAGAAACCGCGTGACCCCAACGCCCCAGTCCGATTCGGCCACTTCCCTAACGTCACTCACATCCAAGGGCTCGTCGCCCACCAATTGAGCCGACTCGGCAAGGGATGGTTCGAACCTCGCATCGGGGTCCCCATCGAGTGGTTCACCTACAACGCGGGGCCTTCCGCCACCGAAGCTATTTTCAGCCAGTCCCTCGACGTCACTTACATCGGCCCCAGCCCCGTCTTGAACGCCTATGCGAAATCGAAGGGCCAGGAAATCCGGGCGCTCGCCGGTGCCGCCAACGGAGGCAGTTCCCTGCTCGTGCGAAAAGACCTCGCTATCCGCAACCTGGCCGACTTTAAAGGAAAGAAAATCGCCACCCCGCAGCTCGGCAACACCCAAGACGTCCAACTCCGGGCTCTCCTCGCCGAAAACGGCTTCGCCATTTCCCAAACCGGCGGTGACGCCACGATCCTTCCCACGCAGAATGCCGACCTGCTCGGATTGTTCCAAACCGGGGACCTCGATGCCGCCTGGGCCCCCGAACCCTTCGCCAGTATCCTCGAATTGGAAGCCAACGCCAAAAACTTCCTCGAAGATAAGGAAACCAACGTCACCATGCTCGTGGCCAGCGCCGCCTTCATCGCAGGCCGCCCAGAACTGGCCAAAAAAGTCGCCCTCGCCCACCGCGAGCTCACCGATTGGATAAAGGCCAATCCCGCCGAGGCCCGCAGCCTCGTGGTCGCGGAACTCAAAGCGCTCACTTCCAAGGAACCCAAAGCCGAAGTCTTAGACAAGGCCCTCTCCCGCGTCATCCTGACCAACGACATCTCCCGACCCTCCTTAGAAAAGATGGTCGCCGGCGCCAAAAAAGCCGGGTTCCTCAAAGAAATCCCCTCGCTAGATCGTCTCCTCTCCCCCCTTGACTAACTTTTCACATGTCCGTCCAAGACGAGCTCCTAAACGCCCCACCCGCGAAACTTCTCATTGAGCGAGTTTGCAAATCCTACCGAGGTATCCGCCAAGAGGTCCAAGCCCTCGATGACGTTAGCCTTTCCGTGAACGAAGGTGAGTTCGTCTGCCTCCTCGGTCCGAGCGGCTGCGGCAAAAGCACCCTGCTCAACCTCATCGCTGGCCTCGAATACCCCGACAGCGGCAGCCTTTCCGCCGACGGAGAACCCATCCTCGGCCCCGGCCGGCAGCGCATGGTCATGTTCCAAGAACACGCCCTATTCCCCTGGCTCAACGTCACCGACAATGTTCTCTTCGGGCTCAACTTGAAGCCTCACCTCTCCGACGCCGATCGCCAAGGAGTTGCTAGGGCTTTTCTGGAAATTGTTGGCCTAACTCAATTCGCCCAATCTAGCATCCACGAACTCTCCGGCGGCATGAAGCAACGGGTCGCCCTCGCCCGCGCCCTCGCCCCCAACCCCCAGATTCTCTGCATGGACGAACCCTTCGCCGCCCTCGACGCCATGACCCGGGAGCAGCTCTACGACGATCTCCAGAAAATCCAACAAAAGCGCCGCAAGACCATCATTTTCGTCACCCACAACGTCCGCGAGGCCGTCTGCCTCGGCGACCGGGTGCTACTGTTCACCCCGCGCCCTGGCAAAATCCGCGCTGAATTCAAAGTCGACCTCCCCCGACCGCGCGACATCAATGACGTCGCCGTCGCGCAATTGGCCTCGACGATCACCGCCGAACTCAAAAGTCTCCTCAAGCAAACCGCGCCATGAACCCAAGCCCTCCGGCCCTCGCCTTCCGTCGCCCTGGAAGCCGTTCCGCCACCCCCTCCAGCTCCCATTCCAGTGCGGGCGATCTTTTGAAAGCCCTGCTCTTTTTCGCGGCCTGCCTCGGCTTGTGGGAGTTCGGCTCCCGCGCCCAATGGTGGAATCCCGTCCTGATCCCCTCGCCGCTCGATATCGGAACCTACATCGTCCATGGCCTCGCCGAAGGCGAATTGGCTTCCGCCTGCGGCGTGACCCTGAAGCGACTTCTCCTCGGCTACATCATCGGCATCGCCCTGGGCATTCCCCTCGGACTGCTCACCGCCCGCTTCAAGTTCGCCAACAATACCCTAGGCGTTGTCGCCCTCGGACTGCAGACCCTGCCTAGCGTCTGTTGGGTTCCCTTGTCCCTGCTCTGGTTCGGCCAAACCGAAACCTCCATGCTGTTCATCGTCGTCATGGGTACGCTCTGGGCCGTGCTCCTCGCCACCGATCACGGCATCCGCCAGATCCCCCCCATTTACCGACGCGCCGCTTCCACCATGGGCTCGCATGGCATTCACTTGCTCTGGAGAGTGCTCCTTCCCGCCAGTCTTCCGCACCTTGTTAGCGGAACCAAACAAGGATGGGCCTTCGCCTGGCGCTCGCTCATGGCGGCCGAGATCTATGTGACCGTCCTCACTGGTTTCGGCCTAGGACACCTGCTCCACTATGGCCGCGAACTTCACGCCATGGATCAAGTGGCCGCTGTCATGCTCGTCATCTTGCTGATCGGTTTCGCCGCTGACAAAGCCATTTTCACGCCCTGGGAACGCTTCCTGCGCCGCCGCTGGGGCCTCTCCGCCTAAGTTTGCGCGCTCATTCGCCCGGCTCTCTTTTCCATTTTGCGCCGCCAGGCCAGCCCGCTCCCCCGGCGCTCCGCCGCGCCGCTTGCTGCTGCCCCCGGTTGACGCCCTCCTCCAGCGGCCGCATGTGCTTCCTGCATGGAAATCACCAAGGCCCTCATCACCGCCGCTGGCAAACATCAGCGCACCCTGCCCCTTCAGTCCCTCGTGGACCGCGACGGCACCAGCAAGACGGCTTTGGCCATCATCCTCGAGGAAATCCTCCGCGCCGGCATTGAGCGCATCGGCATCGTCATCAGCCCCGGCGATGAAGCCGCCTACCGCGCCGCTGCCGGACCCCACGCCGCCCGCCTCACCTTTATCGAACAGCCCGCCCCCCTCGGCTATGCCCACGCCATCCACTGCGCTGCGGACTTTTGCCAAAACGATGCCTTCCTCCTCCTCGTCGGCGACCACCTCTATCTCAGCACCACCGAGCGAGGCTGCGCCCGTCAACTCGTCGAAATCGCCCGCGCCGAAGAATGCTCCGTCTCCGCCGTGCAGTCCACTCACGAAAGCAAACTACCCTACTATGGTGCCGTCGGCGGCCAATTGGTTCACGCCGCCAGCCGCCTCTATCAAGTCGAAGCCGTCCTCGAAAAACCCACTCCTACCGAAGCTGAGCAAAAGCTAGTCGTCCCCGGCCTCCGCGCCGGCTACTACCTCTGCTTCTTTGGCATGCACGTCCTCACGCCCGCCGTCCACCGCCACCTCGCCGCCCTCTTCGCCGCCGGCGAACCCGTCAACTTCCGCAACGCCCTCGCCGCCCTCGCCGCCCAAGAACGCTACCTCGCCGCCGAACTCGCCGGCCGCCGCTACGACTTCGGCGTCAAATACGGCCTCCTCAACGCCCAACTCGCCCTCGCCCTCTCCGGCAACGACCGCGACGAAGTCCTCCGCCACATGGTGGAACTGCTCGCCTCCAACTCCCGCTGATCCCATGGCTTCCGCCTTGCTCCCCCTCATCACCTCGCAGGACCCCTCCGTCCGCAACGCTTCCCTCGACGCCTCCTGCCTCGCCCTCCCCTTCCCCCAGCTCCTCCAAGAAGCCTCCCTCCTAGACCATTTCCGCCGCCACCAAGACAACCTCTACGATCGCGTCCGCGCCCTCTTCTTCCTCGCCTCCCTCCACCGCTTCCACCTGCCCTCCCGCCCCGAACTCCCCCCCGGCGGCCACATCCCCTTCCACGGCTACGAACAACTCCTTCACCGCCGCTTCGAGGAAGCCATCGATACCTTCCTCGCCGCCCAGTCTAGCCACGGCCCTAGCGATGCCCTCAGCAGCGCCCTCGCCGCCGCCTATCATCGCCTCGCTTTCCAAACCCTAGCCGATCAAGTCCGCCGCAGCGTCCGCACCGTCCGCGGCAACCAGTGGATGTTCCGCATGGGCCATCCCAAAGACCAACCCCTCCGCCTCCGCCCCGAACTCCTCACCCCCTCCCCCGACGGCTCCTTCCCCATCCTCCGCGAGCGCACCCCCGTGCGCATGGACCTCACCCATTCCGCCTGGAGCGATATCTTCTTCCTCGGCATGGACTTCCCCGAAGGAGCCCGCGTCCTCAACGTCTCCGTCGACCTCGGCGTCCACGGCCGCGACTCCTCCACCTCCCCCCCCGTCAGCGCCTGGCTCCGCGTCATCGAAGAACCCGTCCTGCGCCTCGTCAGCGTCGACCTCGCCGCCCGCGCCGACATCTCTAACCTCGCCGACGTCTTCGACTTCGCCAAGGACTACCTCGGCCTCCTCAAAGCTGCCGTCATCGCCTCCGGCCTCATCCCCCCAGGCCTCGAAGGCTCCGGTGCTTCCCTCGCCGACCTCCTCGCCGAAATGCTCGGCCCCAACCGCGGCCTCGAACTCGTCTCCAGCGTCAACGACATCCCCAAGGGCTCCCGCCTCGCCGTCTCCACCAATCTCCTCGCCGCCCTCATCGGCGTCTGCATGCGCGCCACCGGCCAAGCCGAATCTCTCACTGGCCCCCTCCTCGAAAACGAACGCCGCCTCATCCTCGCCCGCGCCCTCCTCGGCGAATGGATCGGCGGCTCCGGCGGCGGCTGGCAAGACAGCGGCGGCGTCTGGCCAGGCATCAAACTCATCGAAGGCTCCCCCGCCCAACCCGGCGACCCCGAATTCGGCATCTCCCGCGGCCGCCTCATGCCCCAACACCATGTCTATAGCCGTGAGGAAATCCCCGACCGCTCCCGCCAGCGCCTCCAAGACTCCCTCGTCCTCGTCCACGGCGGCATGGCCCAAAACGTCGGTCCCATCCTGGAAATGGTCACCGAAAAATACCTCCTCCGCTCCGCCCCAGAATGGACCGCCCGCCGCGAAGCCCTCGGCTTCCTCGACGAAATCGTCAGCGC
Source organism: Akkermansia muciniphila (assembly GCA_943331195.2). Classification (GTDB taxonomy): domain Bacteria; phylum Verrucomicrobiota; class Verrucomicrobiia; order Verrucomicrobiales; family V1-33; genus CAIZWU01. The sequence goes on from CALQKQ020000012.1 coordinate 16,230, forward strand.
CCTCGGCACGGGCGACATCGCCCAAGTCGGCCACCTCACCACCCGCAATTTCGAGGGCCCTATCCAAACCATCATCCCCTGGGCCTCCACCCACTACACCGAACGCCTCATCGAACAAGTCCGCGCCGAATTCGCCGCCGACTTCCACGGCTTCTGGATGCTCGGCGGCATGTCCGGCGGCGGCATGGGTTTCATGTTCCACCCTAGCCGCAAGGCCGAGGCCCAACAGCGCCTCCAAGCCATCATGTCCGCCACCAAGCGCGAACTCCAACACGCCCTCCCCTTCGCCATGGAACCTGTCGTCTACGACTTCTCCATCAACGAAACCGGCTCCGCCGCCGACCTCCTCCACGGCCCCGACGCCCTCATGCCGAGCGGCTATTTCTCCCTCACCATCCCCGAACTCGTCCGCCAAGACCGCCGCACCCTCTCCGCCCAACGCCGCGCCGAATTAGACAAATTCGGCGCCGCCTGCCGCACCCGCCCCGAACTCCGCGGCATGGTCCAAACCCTCTTCGACGCCCTCCTCCCTCGCACCAAGTCCCTCGCCTCCGCCCAACAAAACCTTGCCGACCTCCTCCAGGAAAACGGCTTCGACCCCACCCAACACGAACTCATCCGCGCCGACCTCCGCGACGGCCGCATCGGCCTCGCCCAAAACCGCCTCCCCCACAGCGCCACCATCGAAGATGTTATACCTAACGACATCGTCGATCTCAGCCGCCCCAGCTCCGCCCCCCCCGACCTCCTCGCCCGCGGCCAAGCCGCCCTCCGCGAAGGCACCGTCGCCGTCGTCACCCTCGCCGCCGGTGCCGGCTCCCGCTGGACCCAAGGCGCCGGCGTCGTCAAGGCCCTCCACCCCTTCGCCAAACTCGGCGGCCGCCACCGCACCTTCCTCGAGACCCACCTCGCCAAAAGCCGCCGCCTCTCCCAAATCTACGCCACCCCCATCCCCCACGTCTTCACCACCAGCTTCCTCACTCACGCCCCCACCCAAGACTTCATCGCCCAGCGCCTCCCCTACCAAGGCCCCCTCCTCCTCAGCCCCGGCAAAAGCGTCGGCCTTCGCATGGTCCCCACCGAACGCGACCTCCGCTTCGCCTGGGAAGAAATGCCCCAACAACGCCTCGACGAACAACAACAAAAAGTCCGCGATAGCCTCCGCTCCGCCCTGATCGGTTGGGCCACTTCCACCGGCGAAGCCAGCGACTACACCGACAACCTCCCCCTCCAGTGCCTCCACCCCGTCGGCCATTGGTTCGAAGTCGCTAACCTCTTGCGCAATGGAACCCTAGCGGAACTTTTGCGCCTGCGCCCCCAGCTCCAAACCCTCCTCCTTCACAACATCGACACCCTCGGCGCCGACGTCGACCCCACCCTCCTCGGCCAACACCTCGCCAGCGGCGCCGCCCTCAGCTTCGAAGTCATCACCCGCCGCCTCGAAGACCGCGGCGGCGGCCTCGCCCGCGTCAACGGCCGCCCCCGCCTCGTCGAAGGCCTCGCCATGCCCCGCGAAGAAGATGAATTCAACCTCACCTACTATAATACCCTTACGACCTGGATCGACCTCGATCAACTCCTCGCCGCCTTCGGCCTCGAGCGCGCCGACTTCCTCCCCGGCGCCGCCTCCGACCTCAAAATCGCCGATGCCATCCGCAGCCTCGCCAGCCGCATGCCCACCTACCTCACCCTCAAGGACGTCAAAAAACGCTGGGGCCACGGCCAAGAAGATATCTTCCCCGTCACCCAATTCGAAAAACTCTGGGGCGACATGTCCGCCCTCCCCGAAATCGACACCCGCTTCCTCGTCGTCTCCCGGGCCCGCGGCCAACAACTCAAAGACCAAGCCCAACTCGACGGCTGGCTCCGCGACGGCTCCGCCGCCCACGTCGCCTCCCTCTGCGCTTGGTCCTAGCCTCCCTCCCGAACTGACCTAACACACCCCTTCAAGCCCCCCCCGCGCCGCGCGCGCCGCCCGGCCTCAGCCCCCCTGCCCCAGCAGCCCCAGGGAAGCTAGCAAATAGTAAATGCCCCCCAGGCCAATCGCCGCGGAACCATAGCGCAGCGCCCCCGCGGCAAAGCGCTCTCCCCCTTGGTCCCTCCCTAGCTTCAGCGCCCCCGACAAGGGTGCCACCACCCCGAGGTGCCCCAACTCCACCCCCGCGCAAAATAACACCACCGCCCAAGCCACCACCGCCCCCGACATCCCCGCCAGCGTCTCCAGCAAGGCCCCCGCCAACCCCATGCCGTGCACCAAGCCAAACCCAAAGGCCACCGCCAAACGCCGCACACTCACCACCGCCACCGGCAATAAAAGATTCTCCAAAGCCACAAAAAGAATGCTCCCCGCAATGCAGGGCTCCACCACCGAAGCCGGCAACAACGGCACCCCCCGCAACACCGTCAGCGAAACCGTCAACGAATGCGCCAAGGTAAACACCCCTATCACCTTAAAAACCTCCCAGAACCCCCGCAGGGACAACACCAACACCGCCGCAAATAACAAGTGGTCCCAGCCCTCCAAAACGTGCCTAACCCCAAAGGTAAAAAAGGTCCCCAAACTGTTCCAGTCCATCCTCCACCTCTGGCACCGCAACTCCCCCCTCGCAAGCCCAACCCCCCTCCATAAATCTACCCTCACCCCCAATTCCCGCCTTTACGTCGCCCCCTCCCCGCCTTAGGTAAGGTCTCCGGAAGGGTGGCTGAGCTCGGTTTAAGGCACTCGACTCGAAATCGAACGTGGGGCAACTCACCGTGGGTTCGAATCCCACCCCTTCCGCCATCCCCTGCTCGCCCTCCGGCAAAAGCTTCTCTAAGCTTCTTTCTCAACCAGGCGCCGCGCCAGCCTTCGAAAACACTCCAAGCCGGCCGCAGGTTTCCCACAAGGATCCGACGCCGCCCAACGCCTTCCTCCGGCGCAACTCGCGCCAGCATGATTCAAGGAAGTTTACTTGGCAGGCTCAGCCGCCACCGGAGGCGGCGACCAGGCCGCCGGCGCCGGGTGCGGCGAACTCAAGGCGCAGGTGTCGCCGTATTCCCGCTGCGTCTGCGCCAGCAAGGCCATCATTTCGCTGACTTTCGATGCCTGACTCGCCTCGTCCGCTAGGTCCTTCATTTCGTGGGGATCCGCCTGCAAATCAAATAGCTGGCTCCGGTTGATCTTGGGGTAGCGGATCAACTTCCAGCGCTGGTCCCGGATGGAGCGCTGCACATCCGTGTAACACGTAAAAACGTGCGGGCGCACTTGATTCGCCTTCCCCGCAAGAATCGGAGCCAAACTCTTCCCATCAATGCCCTGGGGCACCGCAGTCCCCAGCAACTCACAAACCGTAGGGAAGATATCCATGAGATAGGCAAAAGCATCCGTCTGCCCCGGTGCGATCCCCGGCCCCCCGATGACCAAGGGAACCTGCATCCCGCCGTTTTCATAAACGTTTTGTTTGCCCACCAAGCCCTGCTCTCCCAACGAGAGACCATTGTCGCCCGCAATGATAAAAATGGTGCGATCATACTCCCCCGCCTCCTTGAGCGCCTGAATGATGCGCCCCACATGGGCGTCCCAATAGCTGATCGAGGCATAGTAGCGCGCCAATTTCGCCGTGAGATTGTCCCGAGTGCGCGGCCAAGGCACCGTGGCCTCATCCCGTATCACCATCTCTCCATTATCAAAGGGATGCAGCGGCAAAAAATTCACCGGCATGGTCAAATCCTCCGCCCGGTATAGCGGATAGTATTCCGGAGTGGCAAATTGCGGATCGTGCGGCTCATTGCTCGCCATGTGCAAAAACAGCGGAGCCTGGCCCGCCCGCTCGCGGATGAAGCTGATGATGTTGTTGGCGTTGACCTCGGAATTGTAGCCGTTGAGATTGACGTCAAAGGGCTTACATAAGTCGTTCGGATTGGCCCCAAATTTCCCGCTCCGAATCGTGGCGTAGCCAGCCTCCTTCATCGCCTGCGGAAAGGTCTTGGTCTTCCCATTGCCATAGCCCAAGTTGTGAAACAGATGGCAGCCAGTGTAGAGCATCGTCCGACTCGGCAAACACACCGATCCGATGTGCGCCCCGAACGTGTAGGCATGGCGGAAAACAAATCCCCGCTCTACCAGCTTATCCAAGTGCGGCGTCTTCAGCTGGGGATTGCCCAGCGCCCGAATCCCGTCCGGCCGCAGGTCATCGGCCA